>NZ_JAJCPX010000019.1:0-58986 GCF_020563125.1 Longicatena sp. 210702-DFI.1.196
TCTTATTTCCGGTACTGCCTTTCTTAATGGATGTTACCTTGTATTTATATTTACTGTCACTGTACCATCCTTTAAACGTATAGCCTTTTCGTGTAGGACTTTTTAAGGTAATCGTATTGCTGGTTACCGTATAAGAGGATGGATTCTTACCATTTTTCCCACCATTCAGTTGATAGCTAAGTTTATAGGTGTTTTTGCTCCATTTTGCATACAGTGTTTTATTTCCGGTACTGCCTTTCTTGATAGACGTTACTCTGTATTTATACTTACTATCACTGTACCATCCCTTAAACGTATAGCCTTTTCGTGTGGGATTTTTTAAGGTTATGGTATTGCTAGTATTATTATAAGTAGAAGGATTTCCCTGTTGTGTACCGCCATTTAGATAGTATGTGATTTTATAAGTATTGGGCTGTACGGTGATATTCACAGTAAGTTTCTTCCCATTTGGGCAAAGTGCATATACTTTTGTACTGCCTCCTTTAACACCAGTAACTACGCCATTACGGATGTTTGCAATTGAGCTATCACCACTGGACCATTGAATTACACTTTGTTCTACTTCATATCTTACTAAACTCCATCCATTGTTTTGACCGTATACACTTAAGGTAGTTGAAGCATTTGGTTTTATTGTTTTACTCGTGCTGCTGATAGAATAGTTCTGAGAATTGTATTTTGCCTGTATCTGATAAGTTTTTAAAGCGTCAGATGCGTATGTCGTTTTGTTGGTACCTTTACTTCTTGAGAAAACTTGCACCCAATAATGTACTCCATCATGATAAAAGCATCCAATACCGATGGACTGAAAACTTCCATTTATGATATTAGAATGATGCCCAAGTGAATGATTCCAATCATTCATTACACTGTTTGCATTAGATTGAGCCGCTGCTATATTTTCACCATCGATCAATGATGAAACACTATAACAGCTTAAACCGGAAGGACGCGTATGACTATAATATACGGCAAGCTCAGCTGCTCTTTGCTGGGCTGCTTCAAACAATGTTTCATCCATAATCAAATCAGCTCTGCCATTTGCCCGACGTTCCTTATTAACTAGATCAAGCACTTTTTTCGCTTCCGTGTACATGGAAGTTCCTTTAATTTTTAAATTTTCTATTTGAATATAACTACCATCGCTCATCTTAGATAAAGTAGATGGTACCACTTTCGCTAAATCCACACCGGCTGCTTCAAAGGCTCCTGCTTCAATATATTCCAATGAACTTGGGAATTTTAAAGAAGTTAATTTTTTACAACCATAGAAGGCATACACATTAATTTGTTTAAGACTATTAGGGAATACAATATTGCTTAAACTATCACAACGATAGAAAGCTCTTGCAAAAATGGTCGTTATTTTCCCATCAAACACTACACTGTTTAATTTTTTGCATTCTGAAAATGAAAGATAAGGTAAAGTATCCAAAGAAGCATGAATCGTTGCTGTAGTCAGATTTTGGCAATCTTCCGCAACACCATAACCTAACTCTTTCAAAGAGGATGGTAACGTCAAAGAAGTAATGCCTGAGCGTACAAATACCCAATCCTTCATTGTTTTAACTGATGAAGGGATGTATATAGCTTGTAATTCTTCAACATCACTAAAGGCATAAGATGCTATTGTTGTCACACTGGATGGTATCGTAAAAGAAGCTGATGTTTTATTTGCTGGATAAGCAACTAATTCTGTCTTATCTTTGTTATACAACACTCCATCTTTACTACTATACACTGGATTTCCTGCAGCTACATTAAATGTTGATACACTTCGCATAAATGCTAGTTCTTTACAGGTTTTCAATGATGCAGGCAATGTAACAGTGCTTAATGCTGTATCCTGAAAAGCGAAAGACTCGATTGTTGTCAGTCCTTCTGGAAAGGTAAAAGAAGTAAGATCGCTACATAACACAAAAGCTCCTTCACCAATGCTTTTTAAAGATTCTCCACCGCTTACTTTTTGTAATCGGCGACATCTGTAAAAGGCGGAATCTTTAATGCTCGTAAGCCCTGCTGGCAGACTTACGCTTTCTAATGCATATAGATAGCGAAATGCTTGCTGTCCAATACTGGTAATCCCTTTATTTATAATGACCTTCTTAATATCATAATCATAATCGCCCCATGGTGCCGTACTCTTATCATAATCAGGAATTTCACCAGTTCCACTGATTGTCAGAGTATCCCCCTGTAATACTGCATGAATATTTGCTGTCAGTGTATAAGTCTTACTGTCTGTAGAAGCACTGACACTTTTTAACGCTTTGACCTTGCTGGCTGGTCTTGTTAGTTGATAACCTTTCGATGCCTCTTTGTTTATTGGATTCGTCTGCGAAGTCTTTTGCGATTCTCGTTCAGCAAACGAGATATTTCCATTTTCCTTCGCTTTCATTTGGAAAAACGGTTGTTCTCCCATTGCCATTCCTAACATACATGCTAGCAATACTACAATTATCTTTTTTAATTTCATAACTATTCCCTCATTTCCCTACATTCATAGTAACGCGAAACATATACAGACGCAAGTGTTTCATAGCAATAATCCTATGAATTTCATGAAAATAACCAAAAAAACAAGAAAATAACCAAAAATATTTGCAACATCCAAGCCGTAGATGCATATCGCTTAATGAAGAAAAAAAAGGCTTTACGCCTTCATTCTTGGTTTGATATTACGTTCATAGAATTTCTCATACACATTCGTAAAGAAATTACTTTTCCCACTCTTATAATACCTAACAATCAATAAGGTTAATAAGATACCGCCAACGGTAGCGCACATAACATCGGTAATCGTATCATGTACACCTTGTGTATAATGATTGATGCAATCGTTGTCAAAGAAGATCAACATCGCATATTCATAAAACTCCCATATTTCTCCAATCGCGATATTCACAGCATTAATAAACACTAAAAATAAAGTGAAATCTTTTTTTTCAGGAAAGGTATTACTTTTCCGAATGAAGAAAAACAGAATAACGGCTACTGTTGTAAACATCCAACCACTGGAAAAATGCAGAACCTTATCAAATCCTGTCAAAGAATACCAATGGAAACTGCTGCCGATCAATGACGCAAAATAGGTGAAAACAGTCGATATGATATAGATCTCATATACCGGTTGAAAATGCAACACCTTAAATAGGACAGGAACGATCAACGGTGTCAGCATTGCTACAAACCCCATGCCTAGCGCATTATAATCTTTGACCATAAAATTATGATAAAGGGCAAGAAACAACGTGATGATATAAACAGCAGCACAACCATAAAGCAGACGTTTCAAAAAACGTTCGCGTTTATTTATTGGCATTGACATGCTTAACATCCTCCAACATTTTAAGTTTTAGATCTAAGAGCTTTTTCGACAGATCCACATAGTATGTCTGTGGATATTCAAAGCGCAGAATTTCATCCCACATATGTGAGAATTCTGCTTCGCTGTAATCACGTATTGCGGATAATTCCGGCACATCATATACAAGCTCACCATTTATGAAAATTGGCTCTAATAAATCTTTTATGATATAGGTTCCAGCTGGAATCGTTTTATTTTTCCAACTGTTCATCTGATGATAAATAGTCAAATCCTGATTAGGATCAAGCACTTCTCCATGAACCGTCATGATATCACCAATAGCTTTCATCGTCTCTTTATCATATATCCGGTATAAATCCTTAAATGCCGGATTCGTTACTTTTTCGACATTTTCACTGACTTTGATTTTAGGAATCATTTTCTCATCTTCATAAACCGCACTCATTTTATAAACACCGCCGAACACTGGCGTGGATTTACTGCACACAAGATTTTCGCCAACACCCATACTATTGATTTGGGCCCCTTGCGAAATCAAGGATTGTATCAAATACTCATCCAATGAATTGGACACAACGATGTTGCAGTCTTCCATTCCCGCCGCATCCAAAGCTTTACGAATCTTCTTAGACAAATATGCCATATCTCCAGAATCAATGCGCACACCCTGCATACGATAGCCATTAGGTTCCAAATATTCCTTAGCGACGCGAATCGCATTCGGCAGACCGCTTTTTAAAGTATCATAGGTATCTAGCAAAACGGTACAGCTATCCGGATATGTTTTTGCATAAGCTAAGAATGCATCATATTCATTATCAAAAGATTGAACAAAAGAATGTGCCATTGTACCTAAGACAGGCATACCAAATTTTTGACCGGCATATGTTGTTGCCGTACCTGCTACACCACCGATATAAGCAGCTCTTGCTCCATAATTGGCTGCATCAAAATTATGGGCACGGCGTGCACCAAATTCCATGATTGCTCTTCCCTTTGCAGCTTTGACAATTCTTCGTGCTTTTGTCGCAATTAAGGTTTGATGATTCACACATAAAAGCATTGCTGTTTCCAACAGCTGTGCTTCAATAATTTTTGCTCTTACACGAATTAATGGTTCATAGGGGAAGACTGGTGTTCCTTCTTTGATGGCATAAATATCACCCGTAAAGATAAAATGACGCAAATAATCTAAAAAGGCATCTGAAAATTTATGTAAGGAACGCAAATAGGCAATATCTTCATCTTCAAAATGAAGATTTTGAATATAGCCGATGATTTCTTCTAAGCCGGCAAATACAGCATATCCACCGTTATCCGGATTCTTACGATAAAACAAATCAAAGGTTACGATACGCTCACGCGCTTCTGAATTAAAATAGCATTGGCTCATTGTCAATTCATAAAAATCCATGACCAAACTCAAGTTACGTTCATCTCGAAAATCAAACTTATAATCTAGACTTTTCATACAGCTTACCCTCTTTCTATCCTTGAAACCATTAAGATTCCATTACTCTCCATATTGCGGATACTATATTCATTATGCGTAACACACTCATGAACATTTTCGATATGAAAAGTATCAATACAATCAATAGGAATAATAATACGCATATCATCATAATTATGTTCATTTAACCAGGCATTCAAACACAGCGCAAATTGTAGGATACAAATATCGGTACAACAACCGGTGATGACAATATCCTGATAATTCTGAATACGTTTTTCCAAAAATGCTTGAAAGTCTGGACATGTAAAGGTATTTGTGCTGTTTTTATGCATTACTTCATCTACATGAGGTTGTAATTCCTCAATGATTTCACTTTCACTTGTACCAATGACACAATGGCTTGGATAAGCATTAAATTCTCTTGTCTTTGGCGGATGGGCATCTGCGATAAAGATACACCGACACGCTTTATCTTGAAGCAAATGTTGGATATTCGCAGTGATATCATGAATTGCTTCATCATGTAATGCGCCTTCTTTTACAAATCCATTAATCATATCCACAACAAAAATGATTGGTTTTTGAAGCTTGTCCATCTGCATTGCTTGATACGAATTCAAAAAAGTTTCACTAACTCTTGCCATAAGAAAGATTCTCCTTTAAAAAATTTATTCTTTATCATTATAGTCTTTTTTTTCAAAATAGGAAACAAAAATCAAGGAATTGCTATTTGTTTTACGGTTTTATACATCATAAGGAAGGACAATTACTGTGAATAACAATCATCCTTCATCAAATAAGAAAAAATCAGGAAATTCCTGATTTCTTATACTCCTGCACAGCTTTCCTTTGTATTAGTATTAAAATAAAGAAAAGATCTGAAAGATAAGTAAGGAAACTAGATATGGTATTAATAACATACTGCCAATCGATATGCTCATCAGTTTCCATCCATATTCATGAAACATCGCTTGCAAGGTCATAATACAAGGAATGCTTAATAAGACGTAAACCATAAAACAAAAAGCTCTAAGATTCGCATGTTCATCTGACCATAAGGATTGTATCATAGATACCTGGGCATCGTTATCCGGCTTCAGACGAATTTGTGGTCGGATGAAGGCAAAAATACTATCCGTTAATGCCGTTTGGGCATGTTTACCAATTGCCGCCATATCTTCCAGCGGCTGTAAGGATTGTTGTGTTTGTTCCTCTTTCAATGGATGGGAAAGCGTTTCAAAGTAGCCGACAATTGTTTCTTTCGCAATGATACCTCCAGGCAATGCTGCCACACATTCCCAACGATTGCCAAAGCCTAATGGCTCAAAAAGAGGCGCTACCTTCTGCGATATAGTTGCTAAATAACTAGTTGATACCTGTCCATTAGGGAAATAAGATAGACCCCATAAAATAACCATGGCCCATAAAACTATCCCAGTGGCTTTTTTGATATAACCTTTTACTTCCAAGACTACTTTGGCAAAGACCATGCGTAGTTTAGGAAGACGGTAAGGAGGCAGCTCTAAAATAAAGATAGCATCTTCTTTAAACGCCATAAATCGTGAATAGACAAAGGCTAAGATA
Organism: Longicatena sp. 210702-DFI.1.196; assembly: GCF_020563125.1. NCBI lineage: Bacteria > Bacillati > Bacillota > Erysipelotrichia > Erysipelotrichales > Erysipelotrichaceae > Longicatena > Longicatena sp. 210702-DFI.1.196. Next base: position 6,369 of record NZ_JAJCPX010000019.1, read on the forward strand.
AGGGCCAAAAAGACACCTAATGCATACATGGTAACAATCATCAATCCGGCTTTGTGGGGAAAGAATGCCGCAGCGAATAAAACATAAATAGGTAAACGCGCTCCACATGACATAAAAGGGATTAATAAAGCACACATTTTTTTCTGTTTTTCATTATCTAAGGTGCGGGTAGAATAGATTGCCGGTACATTACAACCAAAGCCTAACAATAAGGACACAAAGCTTTTCCCACTTAAATGAAAACTTCGCATAGCTCGATCTAATAGAAAAGCAATGCGTGACATATAACCGCTTTCCTCTAGGATCGATAAGACCATGTAGAGAAAAGCCATTAAAGGAAGAAAAACCAGTACTCCGCCAACACCGGCAAGAATACCATCCAGAAGCAGTTTTTGCACTGCTATTGGTAAAAAACTTATTCCAACTGCCAGATATTTGTATAAAATGTCATGAATCAGATAATCAATAAAAGTCGTCCATGGGGCACTGGCTTGAAAAACAAATAACAATACTATTGTAAAAATAGCCAAAAAGATTGGCATACCAAGATATGGATGCAAAATCATACGATCAATGCGCCGTGATATTGCATAGCGTTGATGTTCATCTTGTTTTACATACTTCATAAAGGAATGAATGATCTCATAGCGGTGTTGCTGCATCGTTTTATCATCCAACCTTTGTGCAAACGCTTGTAATTCTATCTCTTGTATCCCCCAGTTTTTTAATTGCCGCCATGTTGCAGCATCCTTATGGATAAAACGCATACAAAGTCGATGCAATTCATCTTCTTCATAAACGCTATCTTTAGGAACTGCCTTTTCGATACGCTCAAACAACTGTATGTATGCCTGTAATTCTTGTTTTTCTAACAATGGATAATAACAGACCTTTTGTTTCGTCATTTGGATGATTGCCTTTTTTACTTCTCCATAATGTTTTTTATCTAAAGCACTGTAAGGCAATATTGGTATTTGAAGGCGTCGCTGTAATGCATTCATATCGATGTGAATATGTTGTTTTTCTACTTCATCCATAAAATTAAACAATAAAAGCATGGGCAGCTGCAATTCACGCAATGACAAAGTGAGTAATAAATTTCTAGACAGGTTGGTTGCATCAAGCACATTTACGATGATATCTACGTGTGCTTCTTTTAGGAACTGTGTGGTTATACGTTCTTCATTCCCTATTGTTTCTAAACTGTAACAGCCGGGAAGATCAATAAAATGATATTGAGCATCTCCCCATGTGACGATGGCTTCTTTCTTTTCAACGGTAACACCTGGCCAATTCCCCACTTGGAAATGCGCATTACTTAACGCATTGATCCAGGCACTTTTCCCAACGTTTGGATTGCCTACAAAGGCCACTTGATACTGTTTCATCAAATCACCTCCACCTGAATGTTTTGAGCATCTTTTTTTCTTAGAATCAATTGATTGCCTTGTGCAAAATATAATATAGGATCCTTCATGGGCGCTTTTTGCAGCATCGTAAGGACGCCTCCTTCATAGATGCCTAAATAGAATAAACGTTTTTTATCTGTCTTTGACATTTCAATATGCTGAATTATAGCACGCTGCCCTTCCCGCATTTCACTTGCTTTCATCTTATCACCGCTATCATCGTAAGCGATGCAGGTTTCAAAATGCGTCGGAATAACACGAAATTATATGGTTCTATTTTTCATAAGAAATGAATATATTTTCAAAAATATGAAAAAATTAAATTTTTTATTTTCATTTTTTCTTTTTGCGTATATAATATAGGCAGGCTAAAAGGAGGAATACTATGGCTAAATTAGATTACATTAAAGAAGCTGTCATCAAACGCAACCCAAATGATGTGGAATTCATTCAGGCTGTTGACGAAGTATTACTTTCTCTGGAAAAGGTTGCAGAGAAACATCCGGAATATATAGAAAAAGGTGTATTTGAGCGCATCGTTGAGCCAGAACGTCAAATCATCTTCCGTGTGCCTTGGGTAGACGATCAGGGAAAACTACAAGTGAATCGCGGTTATCGCATTGAGTTTAACTCCGCTATCGGACCATACAAAGGTGGTCTTCGTTTTCATCCAAGCGTAAATATATCAATCATCAAATTCTTAGGATTTGAACAAATTTTCAAAAATTCTTTGACTGGACTGCCTATCGGCGGAGGCAAAGGCGGAAGTGATTTTGATCCAAAAGGAAAAAGTGATGCTGAAGTTATGCGCTTTTGTCAAAGTTTCATGACTGAATTATGCAAATATATCGGTCCTAACACAGATGTTCCAGCTGGCGATATTGGTGTTGGAGCACGTGAAATTGGATATATGTTTGGACAATATAAACGCATCCGCAATGAGTTTTGCGGAGTCTTGACCGGTAAAGGTTTGAAATGGGGCGGTTCTTTAGTAAGAACAGAGGCTACCGGTTATGGCCTTTGCTATTTTACAGAAGCTATGCTGCAAGATAAAGGTAACTCCTTTAAAGGAAAAAAAGTTGTTATCAGCGGTAGTGGAAATGTAGCTATTTATGCAGCGGAAAAAGCAACGATGCTAGGTGCCAAGGTCATCGCTATGAGTGACTCCAGTGGCTACATCATTGATGAAAACGGCATCAATTTAGATGTTATGAAAGAAATCAAAGAAGTTCGCCGCGGACGCATTTCTGAATATGCAAAAAGCGTGAAAGGTTCTGTTTTCCATAAGGATGGTCGTATTTGGAATACCCCTTGCGACATCGCACTCCCATGTGCTACGCAAAATGAATTAAACAAAGAAGATGCTGAAACATTAATCAAAAATGGTGTTATCGCCGTATGCGAAGGTGCTAATATGCCAACAACGCCAGATGCGATTGATGTACTGATGCAAAATCACATCCTGTTTGCTCCAGGTAAAGCAAGCAATGCCGGTGGTGTTGCCACTTCTGCATTAGAAATGTCACAGAATTCTTTGCGCCTTTCTTGGACAGCAGAAGAAGTGGATGCTAGATTAAAAGATATTATGGAAAACATTTATAAGACAGTGAGTGAAACAGCAAAAGAATATGACGCTCCTGATAATTTTATGGTTGGCGCAAATATTGCTGGTTTCATTAAAGTTGCGGATTCTATGATTGAACAAGGTATCGTTTAATCACCTATTCTAAAAAATCCCCTACACTTGCCCTTCGCTAGTTGGCAGTGCGGGGATTTTTTTGAGCTTATGTATAAGACTTTTTTCAAATGGATGCTTAAATTTATGATTACCTATTTTGCTTTGGTTAATAGGGCATTTATCCATCGCCCGATTGTTTTATTATATATATAACTAATGAAAGAACATAGCGCAAACGTAGCTAGGATTGCCCCTATCGCATATAAAATTAAACGACTATCGTTCGCATGTTCCGCACTATGAAATACCGTTTTCCATAAGAATGGTCGAATATATTCATTTTCATGAAGTAAATAAACACCGAAGGTTGTTGCGGCAATCGTATTTATCATCTTAGAATGCTTAATATTTAAATTTTTGAATCCTATAAATAAGAAGATTGAACAAAACAACATCGTAATGGAATCTATTCTTGCAAAATAAGTAGCATAATCACTAAAAATAGCAATTTTTGTACCAATGATATCAAATAGTACACAAGATCCTAAACAGAAAACATATCCTATTGCCCCAATCATTAAACTGTGATCAAAAACTTTATTTGTCAATGCATATAAACGTATTCGGGCAGCGATGATATATAACAGAAAAAACCACATAAGGGTAGATGTCATACGTGCTGCCATAAACGTAGGCAGAATCGAACATATGACGATTAACAATAAGATGAGATGATCCAATTCCCTTTTAGATAAAGCATAAATTAGTTTATTGATATATCCGGATAGCAAATACATCATGAAATAAGATGTCGCAAACCACCACATGTTATAAGGTATCGGAAAGATATTCTTTACGACTTCAAAGAAGTTGAAATCGGTACCGGCAATAGCAAATATAAGCATGATGATAATCGCATATATAGAAATATCCATCCACAGCTTCACCGCTTTTTTTACTTTGAATTCATTCTTTACCAAAAAATAACCACTGATCAATACGAATAAGTTAACGCCAAGCTGACCCCCATATGATAAAAATTGAATGAAGACGCTATTCATTGTTATCGTGGATGAAGGATACCGAAAACCACTATACAACGCAAAATGATGACATATGATCAACAACATGCTGATGATTCTTAAAATTTCAAAATTCGATAATCTTTCCATGGTTTTTTTCATAAACAAAATGTCCTTTCTGCTCTACAGGATACGAGCATGTTTCTTATTTGGAATGGCTTATTCCATATCAAAAAGGGAAACAATTTCATCATAAGACATATGATAAATACTGCCTTCATTTTCGTTTTGATAGTTCCGAACCCTTATTTTATACACTTTTCAGTGTGTTTTGTTACTAACCAGTTTCTAATGGAAAACAATGCACATCATCACTTGCAAAGTTCATTGACCTTCTTCTGTACTTCTGTATAGTTATATCCTGCTTTTTCCAGTGAAGATTTTCTTGCATCACCATTTCCCCATTTACCTTCAATAACTTCCTTTGCAATTTCATCAATGGATTTCTTTGCAGGTGTTGCAGACACCGCCTGACCACTTTTTGTTGTGATGAATGCGTCAAAACCTTTTGCTTTAATTTTTGCAAGCATTGCTTCCGCATTTGATTTTTTACTGTATGCACCAACCTGAATTTTATACAAACCATTGACTTGCACCATGTAAGTGTCAAAACCTGCTGCCTTTACTTTTGCAAGCATTGCATCAGCATTTGACTTCTTTGAAAAAGCACCAGTCTGAACACGATAAAGAACACCGCTTTCTTCTGTCTTTCCACCAAGCTGTGCAGTCACCTTTGCTGCCAGGTCACCAAGTCTTGAATATAACCAGTCACCAGGGCAGGACTTGTTTGCAAACCATCTGTGAACTGTGATGACCATTTCATCATCCTTTGGTTCATAATTCAAAGACTTGTCCTTGTCACCGAACCAAAGAAGTTTGGTCTTTCCATTTCTCTTGCAGATGTCCACACATAACTTGATAAGTGACTGATAAACAGCATCATTCATTGCATAAGGTGCAGTTTTATCAGATGCACATTCAATTGTGATTGCTCTTTGGTCATTTGCACCACTGGAAGAACACCAAGACCTGTTCTTTTCTTCAACAATCAAAGAAATTCTTCCATCAGAACCAATTCCATAATTGCAGGATGCATCCCTTCCCTTTGGGAAGCAGGCACAAATGGTTTCACAAGATAACTGACCAACCACACAATGTGGTGTGATTCTGTCAATGCTGTGTGTTCTCTGTCCTGAATGGTTTGGACTTAAACCAGTATAACACACCAATGGACTGTTTGTGTATGACATATTATTCACCTTCTTTTTCATTTTTCTTTGTTAAAACTTCAATTGCCTTTGTGATTGCTGATGGAATAGGAAGACCCATCAATCCTGCATTTTCAACAATGCTGATGGTTTCATTTGCAATATATCCAATCACAACTGCATCCCTGACAAAGTTTGTGTTCATAATCAAGTCAAGTCTGCAAGCAATCAGGACAATCAAAAGGGTCATGCCTTTTCTGCACAACCCTTTCCATCCTGCCCTGGATTCCAAAGCACCTGATTCAGTTTTTCCGCTGTTATGGAAGACACCTGCAACAATCAATCCTGTCACATAGTCAATCCCCATAAAAATCACCAAGGTTGTCAATGCAGCATCCCACCCCCCAAACAGGGAAGCAATGAATCCACCGACAACACCAAAAGCTGTTGTAACATATCCTTTCATTCCAATCTGTCCTTTCTTTTTAGTTCATAAGAAAATCCCCTTCCAATCATAATGGAAGGGGATTCAGTGTGGTTTCCTACTGTGCAAGGTCACCACAATCAAGGTCAATAAGTACCTGCTTCACCTGTTCCTGAATTCTTGCAGGAACATCAGCAAAAGTTTTCTTGCCTTTGATGATAAGTGTTGCATATACAACTGCCATGGTTTCCACCACCTTTCTAAACCAATTTTTGATGTGCTTAAACATCTGCATCAAGGATTGCCTGAACTTCATCCCTTAACTTTGCAGGTACATCATCAATGGTTTTCTTTCCTTTTCTGATTAAATCTGCATAAACCTTTGCCATCCTGATTCACCGCCTTTCTTAACCAATCAGTTCATAGACATCACAAAGTGCAAGCTGTGTGTCAGTCAACTGGTTTTCCAGTTCAGAATTCTTTTCAGACATAGCCTTGATGTATTCATCTTTGTCATACTGAACTTCATGATATTGATACACTTCAACAGGATTTCCCTGTTCATCTTCCTTTTTAAGAAGTTGAATGTCATCATGGACATATACTGTGTCAATACCAACAATCAGTTCCACCGCCTGTTCTTTGCTGCCTGTTACATAACCACAATCAATCATGCTGCAACCCTTCCTTTCTTCTGATAAATTTTGTTGACATACTTAATTACTGCATTGTTTCTTGCCTTTGGTTTTGCATCCTTCTTGATAACAAACTTATAATAAGCAACCAATGCATTGACAATTGGTTCAATATACTTTTCAAACAACCGCCAAGAATCACACCACTTCAACCATCCAATATAAGAATTTGCAGAACACCATTCTGAATAATTTGGAAGTTTCCCATCATCCCACTTTGCTTTGATTTTAAGCATTTTCCTCTTGAATCTTTTGCAGGTTGATTTTCTTAATAAAATGAAATCATAGAAAAATCTATATCCCACAAAGTCAATACCCCTTGTATTAGTGGGGAATACTTGCCAGTTGTCCTTGACCCTGATTTCAAGATTGTCTTTCATATACTTCTTAATTTCACGAATCAAGGAATGAAGTTCCTGCTTTGATGCACCATATATGACCATATCATCAGCAAATCTGACCACATACTTCACACCCATTTCTTCTTTCAACCAATGGTCAAAATATGCTAAATAAAAGTTTGCAAGATATTGTGAAAGATATGAACCAATAGGAACACCAGTCTGTTTTGGGTAAGAATCAATTATTTTGTCAAAAAGTGAAAGAAGTCTTTTGTCTTTGAACTTTTTTCGCAGCATCTTTTTCAAGATGTCATGGTTTATACTTGGATAGAATTTTGAAACATCTATCTTCAAGCAATACTTGGTGTTGATTCTGTCTTTCATATATTTTGTTGTCAGCATATATGCTTCTTTGATTCCCCTTCCAGGAATACTGGAACAAGTATGTGAACAAAATGTCTTCAAGAAAATATCTTCCACTTGAAGCATGATTGCCCATTGAATAATTCTGTCAGGGAAATAAGGAAGTTTTGCAAGTTCCCTTTCTTTTCCCTTATCATTGATTATTGAAATTGTGTATTCTGAAACTTGATATGTTTCATTCAGCAGCATTTCCCTAATCATGGACAGGTATTTGTCAGGGTCAGAATCAACCATCTTCACTTCTTTATAAAACAACTTGTCTTCCCTTGCATTTTGATGTGCAAGTCTTAAATTGTCCATGTCACAAATCTTGTCATAAATGTTTCCGTATCTTTTCATGTTCTTTGGTTTCCTTTGATGTTTTCATAGTCTTGAATGTTCGGTTTCCCTACTAATACAATTTTTGAATTTTTGTGTTTTGGCAAGTGCCAGGGCAATAGATAACCAGTGTATATTTCAAAGACAGTCATGTCATTGAAACCATAAATGAACAAACATTTTGAAAACAATAGGTGGGCAGTGATATTGGTATTCGAATTCGAAGAAGTATTATTCACATTAAGTTGAAAAGTACCAGTATTAGCAGTATTATTCCAATTACCACTGAATTTCGCTACACATGAAGTATACAAATTAGTATAATCGTGTGTTTGGCTTTTTTCTAAATTCTGATGAACAATATCACCTTATCTATTCCCCATAAATGAAGGACACCCTTTCAGGTGTCCTTCAAAAAGAATCTTATAAATACATCAGGCGGGCAGCGATATAGGCATTCGAAAACGAAGAAGCAACACTCACATTAAGCCGAAAAGCACCAGCAGTAGCAGCATTATTCCAATCACCACCGAAAAGCGCCACACACGAAGCATACAAACGAGCAAAATCGCAGAAGTATGTTGTTTCTGAACCATTGACTTCCTTTGCAACAAATCCTGCTTTTGTGCTTCCCTGTGGTTTAGACATATAGTTTCCAATGTTAGCAGAAACACCGCCATTTCCATTGTTTGTATATCCTGAACCGCTGTCATTGAATCCACTGTTTGCAGTCAATACATTTCTTGAACTGTCTGAAACAAGTCCATCAATCCATTCCCAAATGTTGCCCCAAAAATCTTCAAGACCAAAGCACTTCACATGATGATTTTGGTCAGTCATGTAAGTAGGATTTGTTGCTTTGATAAGTTCACAATCCATTCCCCATGCTTCTGTTCCACCTGATGCAATTGCTGCACTGTGACTGGAAAGAACATATCCATAACCAACAGTTGTCTGTGAATTCAGGTTCTTATATTTCAAAATATACATGCACTGTCTGAATGTAAGTTGATAGAAACCTGACTGTTCATATCCATCACCATTTGCCTGTGCCTGTGTTCTGAATGTTCCGATTGTCTGATTTGCAGTGATTGCCTTTCCTTTCAGTGAACGCAACTTGCTTGATGCAACATAACCTTTGTAAACACCAAGATAGAAGACATCTTTTGGTGTTGTTCCCCTGGTATGTGCATTATATTCAAAGTCTGCATTGTCAGGGTCATCAGTCATGGAAATAGTGATTTTTGTTCCACTGGTTGTGATGGTCAATCCCCTTCTTGGAAATGCAATCATTGCATCACCTGCATTACCGCTTGAAATATCAGCAGTTGTTCCATCTTCAAACTGGTCAAAGTTGTTTGGATTCAACTTTCCAACTTCAACACCATTTTTCAGCAATACTGGATAATGACCAAAGAATTCATCCCAAGCAGAATCACCTGCTGTCATTCCAACTGCATCATCCGCATAAGTGACACATGTTGCAGGATTGCTATTGGAAAGGTCAATGATTGCAGTCATCTTTTTATAAGGCTGTGGTGTACCTGCAACCCTGTTTGCTTCATTGATATTTGTTGCACCAGTATCTGCATAAGGAAACAGTGCAAAATAATATGTCTGACCATTCACAAGGTTATTGATTTCATAACCAGTTGTTTTGAATGCATCCAGTGTCTGATTATCAACAAGAACTGTTCCATCTTTTGCATTTTCAGGATAAGAACCTGCTTTCTGAACAAGTTTTGTTCCCTTCCATGTGCAAAGTGTCTGTCCTTCAACTACTGTGTTTCCAGGGTCAGACCAAAAGATTGTTAGTTTCTGATTTCCAACCTTGATTTTCAAGTCAGAAACATTTGAAGGTGAAATTCCACCACCGCCTGATTCAACATCAGTCCATTCACCTTCTTCATTCTTCACCTGCAACTGTTCATTGTAATATCTGAAACCATGAACACCGACTTCACCATAAATGGTTTCATTTTCATGTGTAGAAATTGCAACTACAATGTTTTGAACTTGCTGCATTGTTGGAACAGCAGCAGGATTGATTTCAAGTGTTACCTGGGAAGAAATATCAACCTTGGTATTCATCTTGTATGTGATACCGCTGACAGTTTTTCCACCAAATGCAGGCATATAATCAGGATTGTCCGTTTCAATACTAACCGCATAAAGGATTTCATTGTCTTCAATATCCTTTGCAAAAAGACCAAGTGCTTTGACATAATAACCTGAATCAAGGTTGCTGTTGTTGATTGCAGCAAGCACTTCAACCATGGTTGTGTCTGTTCTTGAAACAGAAGAAACCAGTGCTTCCTGCTTTACATCATAAAGGGATGTCAAATCCTTCAAAGATGCTGCTGAATAATCATAATCAGAAGTCTGTATCTTTGTAAAACTTGCAGTTGAAGTTCCTGCAATCATTTTTGCAATAAGTTCCTGACCCTGATTTGTAATAACTAAATCTTGCATTTTATTTTCCACCTTTCTAATTGATTGTTCTTTCAATGTTTGATACAACCACACCTGTTCCAGTCATAAGACTGTTCAGAACATGGTCAAGGTTTACCTTTGACTGCAATGTGAAATTGCTTGTTTCAATGGTAGTTCCACCGCCATGAACAGTTCCAGTCATTGTTCTGACCATGTTATTTCTTGAAGTCACAACAATATTTGCAGGAATCATGTATGACAGCATATAATCAAGTTCATCTGCCTGACCGCTTAAAGGAAGGGAAACCACAATTTCAAGTCCATATTCATTGAAACTTGGAATCAATAAATAATTTCCTTCACCACACATGACATTCAATTTTTCCTTCAATCCTTTGTATGTGTAAGGAATTGAATTATTCCACCTGGTGATTACCCTGGATTTTCTTGCATCCAGGGTGTCATCAGGTTTTGGTGTTATACCAAGCAGATTTTCAAATCTTGCGATTCCATCAATATCACATGACAAAATGAACTGATTGTTTTTAATGATTTCTGTTTCATCTTCCAGTTTCTGAATTTCAGGTTGTTCTGAATTCATGATGTGTTTGATTTCTCTGTATTCCTGAACAAATTCAGGAAGGAAAGAAAGAAGGTTTACTTCTCTAATCATTCACCACACCCCCAAACACTGGAATCTGATATTTTGTCAACATCAGATTTGATTCAGAATCATTGATTTTTGTGTTTGCAATATCAAGAACACCTTTCAGTGCCATGATTCTTGATTCAATCTGTGCTATTCTGACAACAGATGCACTTTGATTTGCCCATTCTTTTCTAATTTCAAGAAGATAACCTTTGACAGCTTCTTCAATTGCTGTTTTCTGACCTGTCCATGAATACCCTTCTTCAAAAGTAATGGATGCAGAAACATTGACAGCAACTTCTGATGCTGTTTCAACTGTGACAATATGACCAATTGGTGCAATTCCTATTCCTGAACCATCCTGTGTTGGGTCAATTTCTTCTTGAACTGTCTGAATCAAGGTGTCAGATGCTTTTCCATATTCTGAATTCAATATGGTCAAAAGAACTGTTCCACCACCATTCCAAACTGGTGTTACTTTTGTACTTCCAACACCAGGAAGACTATTTGTTTTGTTTAGGTAGTCATCAACATTGCCACCATAAGCCTTTGAATCAAATGAATCAAAATATCTTTGTCGCAAAAGTTCAGTGTCTTCTTCATCTTCACCAGGAATCAGAAGGTCTGTCAGTTCAATGCTTTCAAGACCCTGAATATAATCAATTGGAATCATATCACCAAAATAACCATTTCCAATCTTTCCAATGGTTTCACACTGCATCTTGTATTCACCATCAGAAATCTTTTCAACCACATAATAATTCAAATCATTCAATGAAAATCTTGAATTAAGTGGTATTTGAAGGTCAGATGGAACAGTTTTTGCTTTCAAAAAAGCATAAGTTGCAGGTTGTGGTGTGATTCCCCTTTCTGCTGCCCTTCTGATAAGATATTCCCTGGATGCAGTATCACCAAAGGTTTCTTTCAGGATGACATCAAATTCAATATACATCAATTGAAGTTCAACAGCAGCAGGTGCAAGTGCATCATAAATGATTGAACCTTCCCTTTTGTCCATGTTTTCAGGAACTCTGTCAAGCATTCTTTGAAGAATGTCTTCATAAGTTACATTTTCATACATCTAATAATTCACCACCTTTTCTGTTTGAACATCACCAAATATTGTGTGAACAGTGAATGATGCTTTGACTGTTCTTTTTTCAGAACTGTCAAATTCAAAGTCATCCACTGATTCAATCCTTTCATCCTGAATAAGTGCTTCTGTGATTCTTCTTTCAAGTTCAGGAATGACATAAATGACAGGCATTCCAAACAAGTCCATCAATTCAATTCCATAATTCCAGGAATAAATGATATACTGGTATCTTTCAGTATTCAGAATCTTATAAATCACCTGCTTCATTGCTTCCAATTCATCAACAGTTCCATTGATGATGTCCTGTTTTATGTTCATTTTATAGTTCACACTTGGTTCTGTTTCCATTTCCAAGTCATAGGACAAAATGTTATTTGTTGAAGGAATCATGTTTTCACCACCCTATCCAGGACAAGATATTTCTGACCGCCTTTTTGCTTCATCAGTACAACTTCTTCACCAACTGTCAAAGCATTGTGAATTGTCACTGTAATTTTCCCAACAGCATGAACATGTGAAGGGGAAACAGGTGCAGTTCCTGATTCAATGTCACCAGTGTAATAATAGTTTTGAACATTTCCACCAGTGATTTTGGTTTTATAATCAGTGACATTCCTGGTCAAAACAAGCTGTGCTTCACCAAGGGTCATCTTCTGTTCAACAAGGATTTTCAATGGTTTTGCACTTGTTACCTTTCCAAAACAGAAATCAGCAGGTTGTCCTGCTTCTGCTGCTTCCTGTGCTGCCTTTTTTATACTCACTAATAAATCATTTGCATCAAGCAACAAATTCACCGCCTCTCAATGTCAAAGTCATAAGATGCTGACTTTCTTTGAATTCATGTTTGCACTTTTCAACAAGCATCAGGTTTTTCAATTTCATATCACCCAAATCCATAATGACAACAATCATTGAACCTGCCCTGACCCTGACATCACCAAAAGCATTTTTGATGGTCAGATTTCTTGTTTTCTTGTTATACAAAGACAAAAGTGCATCTGCCTTTGCTTTTCCATTTTCACCTTCCTGCAAAGTATCAAAATATTGAAGAACACCCCATGCATTCATATTTTCTGAATCCTGTGCAACATAAACTTCCCTTGTTCCAGTTTTTTCATTGTCATAGGTCAATTTCACTTTGTTGTATGTGTTTGAATCAATGCTTGATGTGTAATCAAAATTTTCACCAGTTTCTTCATCAATCAGAAGATTCAACCGCATATTGTCCAAACCTTTCAATGCAATCTTTCCAAAATCATCATACATGACATACATATATTTCTGATTTTCAAGTGTCATATCCAATGCATTCTGAATCATATCAAACAAAGATGTGTTTTCTTCCACCCTGGACTTGATTTTGAATCCAGTGTCTTCAATTGTTCCTGTTTGCATCATATAATCTTTTGCAATCATCTGAATCAATTCACCTGCTGTCTTGTTTTCATAGACAATGGTGTCTTTATTTTTCAAATATCGCAACTGGTCATAAGCAGTGACAGAAATGATTTGTTCCTTATCTCTTTGTTTCTTGAATATGAATCCATAAAAGACATTCTGACCATTGACTTTCAGTCTGACAGCATCCCCTTCTGTGAAGGAAATAACATCATCCTTGACAACTTTGAACTTCAATTCACCTGGACAACCTTTTCTTTCAGTTGTCCAGGTGATTCCTTCTTGCACAACAGGAATGAACACTTTGTCACCATGCTGAATCAGAAGTTCAATATTTACATCCAAAAGTGTTCACCGCCTTTCTTATGCTGATGGAATGGTCAACACCTGCCCTGGATAAATCAAGTTTGGATTCTTGATTTTGTCCTTGTTAGCATTGTAAATGACAGTATATTTTGAACCATTTCCATAAAACTTCTTTGCAATATTCCACAAGCAGTCACCTTTGACCACTGTGTATGATTTGTTTGATGAAGGTGCAGGGGAATTTGTTGTTTCCCTTTTCTTTTCCTTCTGAACAGTTGGTTTTGTTTTCGCAAACTTGATGTTACAAGTCTTTGTTCCAAAATCCCTATACTGTTTCAATTTGATTGTTACTGTTACATCAAAACCTTCCTTGGAATCTTCTTTGATTTGATAATCTTCCATTGAAACCTTAATGTTTGTATTGAACAGACCTTTTCCATTTGGAAGCTGTCTGACCATGATAAACTGGAAAGGTTTCTTTGATGTCTTCATCTTTTCAAATTTATCCAGGAAGTATTTTGCTCTTTTGAACCCTGAATCATATTTTGCAAAAGGATATTTCACATTTGGAATCAGCAGGTCAAAACTGATGTCAGTCAGACCTGCTGTTTTCAAAATATTGACTTCCCCTTCATTCATCAGAATCAAGGTCTTGTTCTGATTCTTGATTTTCAATTGCAACTTTGAAGGTGCAATTGGACACAAAATTTTGTCAAGATAAACACTATATGCCATTAGTCATGCACCCCTTCCGCTGCTTTTTCCATTGCTTCATTCACACCATTTGCAAGGTAATCAACCATACCATCCAAATCCATGTCACCTGAAACATTGTTATTGTTCGTCATTTCCACTTTGATTTCCGCTGTGGTGAATCTGTTGATTGCTTCTGTTTCCGCAATGTCACGAAGATATTTCAAGTCTTCACTTGTGATGTCCAGTGAATCAGCAGCTTTTCCAGTATTTGCAGCAGTATCTGCAATATTTGCAGGAACTTGACCTGCATCATATCCTGAATAACCACCGCCATTGAACATGTTGGATGCATCAACACCACCATCACTTCCACTGAACATATTGGAAACCTTATCTGCAACACCATCACCCCATGCTGCACCTGCATTGAATGCATCTGATGCCCAACCATCCTGGAATGTGTCAAATGTGGACATTCCATCATTGAATGCATCACCAATTGACTTGTAATCTTCCTTGTTTCCTGCTGCTTCTGATGCTTTTGCTGCATAGTCATCTGCTGCACTTGTAATTCCTGAATAATCAAATTCAACAAATGGAAGTTTGTTCAGTGCTTCACAAATTCCTGCAACAACAGTCAGTGCAGTTGATAAAAGATTGTAGAACCAAGACTGGACTGAACAGATTGCATTGTGGAATGCAGTCATCATGTTTGAACCAAGTGCTGCAATTGCATTTCCAATTCCAAGGGCAATGTTTGCGACTGTCAGACCCAAGTTCTTGAAGAACTGGATGACAACATTTACACCGCCACAAATCACACCAAAACCACTGTTTGCAACACCTGTCATTTTTGCGATTGCTGCACAAACAGCATAAATAATTGCAATCAGGGCAATGATAAGAAGAATTATCCATGTCAAAGGACATGCCATCAAAGCTGCATTCAGTCCATACTGTGCTGCTGTTGCTGTGAAGGTTGCCCCTGCCTGCATCATATCAGCAGCAGCTTTCACACCTGCCATTGCTGCACTGATTCCCTGAACAACATTGTTTGCAATCAATGCTGCTGTGTAAAGACCAAGTGCTGTTGCTATACCAAGAACAATAGGTTCAATGATTGACCAATTATCACTGATAAAAGCTGCAACGGAAGATGCAAGTTCCAATATATTCAACAACCATTCCACAACAGTTGCAAAAGCAGAAACTGCATTTGCTGCAAACAGTTGGAAATCTTCATTGTTTGCAATCTCATTGACTTTTGTTAAAACTGGTTGCATCTGCATCAGTGCAGCATTTCCCATGGTTGTCCATACCTGACCCCAGGTCATAGGCATCTGTTCAAATTTTGCATTGATGTCATCCGCACTTGCAAAGATTGCATTTTTTACAATATCCGCTGTCAACTGTCCATCCTGTGCCATTTCCCTGATTTTTCCAATAGGAACATCAAGATAATCAGCAATAGACTGAATCAGGTTTGGTGCTTGTTCAAAGATGGAATTCAATTCATCACCACGCAACACACCTGAACCCAAAGCCTGTGACAACTGCAACATTGCATTGCTTGCTTCCTGTGTGGATGCACCTGCAATGGTCATCTGCTTCTGAATCAGGTTTGCAAAAGCAACAACTTCTTCTGAACTTCCAAAAGCATCCTTTGCATTGTTTCCAAACTTTGCAACAACTGCTGCCATGTCTGTGAAAGAACCCCTTGCATTCTGTGCTGATGCATAAACCATATTGACCAGTTCATCTGTGGACTGAAATCCATCATTCATCATGTCAAGTCTTGCTTTTGTCATGGTCAATTCATCAGACATGTCCATCACTTTTTCAACAGTCTGAAATGTCGCATAAGCTGCAACCAGGCTTGTGACCTTTCCAAGCAATCCATCCATAGCAGATGACCCATTTTGAACAGTTCTGTTGAAGTTCTGCTGATGTTCTTCATTATCTTCAATATTGTTTCCAAGCTGTGTGACCTGCTGTGCAGCAGCATCAATTGCCTGTCTTGCCTGGTCAATAGTTCTTGTATTGAAACCAGTGTTCATGGAATCCTGAACAGATTCATAAGCAGAACACATATTGTCCAGTGCAACAATCATGTTGTTGATGGGTGCTGAAACTCTATCAATAATCTGAATTGATGTTGCTATGCTTGCCATTGTTCTTCTTCACCATCCTTTCTTGGTATAATTTGAAAAGGGATGAACACCAACATTCATCCCTTTTTATTTTCCTTTCTTTGCCTTTGCTGCTTCTTTCTTTTCCTTGTCGATTCTGATTTTGATTGAAGCAATCACAAAAGCCTTTTCTTCCATACTCAAATTGACAAATTGTGAAGGTAAAATGTGAAGTTTCTGCAATGCATAATGTGCAAAGTTTGCTTCTGCATCCCCTTCTTCAATTAGTTTTTTGCTTCTTCAACCTTGTCTTCCAGTGTAGTGTTGAAACCATTGAAGTTCTGAACAAAGGTTGCAAATTCCTGATATTCACCAGCGTCATCAATCATTTCTTTCAGCAAATCATCAGGTGACATCACACCATAAGAATCCTGCAAGTCTTTGTCATAAAGGTTTGGTTCAACCACACATGCACAAATCATTTTGCCAATATATTTGCTTGTATCAAGTTTCGGTCTGAACATGTTTGGTTTTCCCTTGACAGGAACTTCAATCATGCATTCATCCCTGATTGCATCATTTTCCTTGGTTGTTAAAGGTTTGATTGTCCAAGGAAGGGGATTGCCCTTTGCATCCACAAGGGATTTTGTTGCTGCAAAAGTTGTATTTTCTCTTTTGATTTTGTTTGCTTTCAAAAATCTGCTTAAATCTGACATGGTATATACCACCTTTCTGTTTTATTCTAAAAAAATAAGACCCACATGCCTGTTTTGAAGACATGTGGGTCAAAATGTTTACTGCATACCATCAAGCAACTTGAAGGTTTCAGGCATCTTGAAGTCTTCAAAAGTGAAATTCAGTTCTTCATCCAGGTATTCACCATCAGCATCAAACTTTGCCAGGATGCCACCATCAATATTGCAGTCCATGAAGACAACTGTTTGTCTGCCTGCTGCACTTGTAGGGTCATCATTGGTCACCTGAATTTCAAAATAGACATCTTCACCAGTGTCCTTGTATTTCAGCATCATTTCCCTGAAAATACTGGTGTTATAGTGGAAGGTTGCTGAACCAGTACCTTTCCAACCAGTTGACTTGTTTCCAGTTCCTGTTCTTCCAAGGATAGGAACTTCTGTCTTTGTCCTTTCAAAATTTGCTTCAAAATTGATTGCCTGCATGAAGTTGTATCTGTTGTTTCCAATTGTGATGAAACATTCTGCCAACTTTGCAGAAATGGAATCTTTTGCTTTCATTGTGATATTAGACATTCTGATTCACCCCTTTCTTACATCACTGTGACAGTCATATAAAGTTTTGCCATTGCATTGACAACAGTCACTGCATCCTGAACAACAACCGCTTTCTTTGTGTCACCCTGGGAAACCTTTACATCTTCATCAGTGAAGTTTTCAATTGCTCTGATGTCCTGCAACTGCTCATGATGCTTGACAATATCTGCCCAAAGACTGATTCTGCCTGCTTCATCATTTGGAACAGCACCAAGATATTTTGTGTTGAAAAGCACTGCAATGTCATTTGCAATTTGGTCAATCACTCTGATTGTCTGATTGTCCTTGAAGATATATGCCTTTGTTTCCGTTTCCGTAACAAGGGAATTGATGTCTTCAAGAACTCTGATGTCATCACCGACCTGATGAAGTGTGAATTCACCTGCCTGAATTGCTTTTGTCAACTGTGTCTGTGTATAGTCAACATTGATTGCAAATTCACCATCATAAACCTTATTCAGATTTGATTTGTTCACTGCACATCCTGCTGAAATACCAGTCACCCAATAAACAAGGGATGCTTCTGACCATCCTTCATCAGATGTCTTGTTCTTCACATTGATAACACCTTCATAATCAGATGCCTTGTTATAAAGAATCACCTGGAACTTTGCACCGACTTCATCACGCATTCTTTTACAAAATGCATCATAAAGACTTTTGATGGTGTTTTCTGTGGTAACAACACCCATTGCATTAAATGAATAAGATTCAATCTTGTCCAAATATGCCTGGTGATTTGTTCCTGTGACATTACCATTTGTTCCACCTTCAAGTGGTGTTCCTGCTGTGCTTGAAAGTTCCGCACTGGACTTGAATGTCACATAATCATTTGCAACAAGGTCTGCTGCTTTTGCAACAGTCTGACTGTCAACCATAACAGTTCCAAGATAGGTGTTGACATCAAAAAGACTGTCATCATCCACATTCACCTGAACCTGAATCTTGATGTCATTTCCCCTTGTTCCTGCATACTTTGCAGTTGCAAAGGTATTGGATGCCTTAACACCATCACCATTCAATCTGTATGCAAACAGTGTGGTGATGTTCTTGAACAGGTCACGAAGACCTTTTAACTTTTCACTGGTGTAATCATAACCAAAGATTTTCATAGAATTCTTCTGAAAATCTGCATTTGTTACTTCAAACACTTCCCCTTCAATGCCCCAATCAAGTTCAAGTGGCATTGTTGCATAACCCCTGTCAGACAATGTTGCAGTTGCAGTTGCAAGTGAAACAAAGTTGATATATGCACCAGGAAGCACTTTGTTCTGAACAGTAAATGTTCCACCGCCTAAAGCCATTTTACTTCACCATTCCTTTCATAAATTTTTCAATCATGTCATCCACTTCTTCAATGGACTTTTCTGAACCATCAGTCCAAAGGGCATTGATGACATCATGTCTGTTGTAATATTTGTTTGATGCAAGAATCTGTTCCTTGCTATACTTGGAAACAGCTTCCTGCACAACTTCTTTCTTTGCCATTCTTTCACCTTATCCTTTCACATCAGTGCTATAATCATAAGATTCCATTGTAGGTGTTCCTTCCTGCATCTTATACATGAACATGTCATAGTTCACAAAAAACGAAAGTACACCATCACTTGTTTCACTACTCATATTTGTTCCCCTGCACAAATCACCATCAACTGTTATCAGTTCCAGGCATTCAAACAACCTTTCCCTGACTTCATTGATTTCCTTGTTCTTTTCTTCACCTTTTGGAAAATAGTGAATGCAGAACTGATTCTTTCTGAAATATCTTCTTCCAAGGAACTGTTCATTTGTAGGATTCAGACATAAAATGGAAAAACAAGGTTCATTCAAACCTTGTTCAACTGATTCAGTATAAATTTCATAGTCATCACCAAATTCAGCATTGATTGCAACACTGATTCCATCAATGATTTTGTTTATCATCTGAAAACTTCACCCAACTTTCTTTTCAGTTTGTTTTCAAGAATCTTTGCAGCATCACCCTGAACTTCCTGTTCTGAAATGGTCAGCATAAATTTTCCTTCAACCCATCCTTCATGATTCCTGGTTCTATGACCAAATTCCACATAAGATGCATATTCAACTGGATTCACCACTTCAATAACATAAGTATTTCCATAATGATTCACACGCAATGAATCAGCATAAGCCTTTCCACCTTGTGTTTTTCCACCAGTCCAACCCCTGCGAAGTGTACCGCCTTTTTTTCCTGTGCTTGCAGGATATTGTCCAACAGGTGTCCTTTTGATAACCTTTGCAAGCAACCTTGCAGCCAGTTCTTTTGCACAAGATTCAATGAAGTCATTGATTTGGTCATCATTCAATGATGCTTCCATCTTCCTTCTGAACTCTTGCAATTCCCTAAAATCGACATTTCCACCGCTTGCCATTATGCCCACCCCTTAAAGATTTCAACCACTATTTCCTGGTGTGTGCTATAAGTTGCAGGAATACCACTGGACTTATAATCTGTGGTGACACCATTCTGTGTGATTGTTAGCTTTGAACCAGGCTTGACAACAATTTCAGGTGCAAGGAATACTTCTGTTACTTGGACAAGTGCGGATGCAGCATTTTCATTTGGATTTGTATTGTTGATTGTCTTGAAAGACAATCTGCAAGGAATATCTTCCTGAACAATCACATCCTGAAAACCTGTTGATTTGTTATCTTTTTGAACTTTTTGGTGTTCAGTAATTGTGCATGTTCCTTCATACATGGATTCAATTGCTTTTCTTGCTTTTTTCACCATCTTATTTTTCTGAAACATATCAAATCACCTTCCCCTTGATTCATCAGATAGTTCACCAGTTGATTGAACCTGGATTCATCAGATGACCCTGCATCAAAATTGATTTGAGTGTCACCTTCTTTGATGCTTGTGACAGCACCATCCAAGTCAAGTTCACCAATGTTCAACTGTCCAGTCTGTTTTTTTGTGAACAAAAATTCACCACAAATCCTGTCAACCGCTGCATTAAATAAACCATCAGGGATTGAATCAGTGTTGCAAAAATTCTTGATGTGATTTTCAACTTTTTGCATACAAAAACATAAAACCCAACCATCATCTTCTTCCAGGTTATACCCAAAAGAAACCAGTCTTTTCAGAACCGCTTCATAGAATGGTTCTGAAAGACTGGTGTTGTTCATAATAGTCAGGATGTTTGCAAGAACTTTTTGAATCATTTCATTCATTCAGCAACACCCCTTTCATCAATTAACCCTTGGAAACAATCTTGCAAAGTGCAATTGCCTTGTGTGGAATTGCCTTTGTACCATCATTGATGATGTTCCAGTTTGTTCCAGTTGCAAGGTCAGTGTTGGAAGCAGATGCAGTGATGGAAGCAGGTTTCTCAAAGGAAATACCATCAACACCACAAATGAATCTGTCACGCACATAAAGTGTGTCCTGACCACCATTTGTTTTAGGGTCACGGCTCATTTCATAAGGAACTGCATCACCAATGTCATCCAGGATGATTGAACCATTACCAAGAACATAAGTGGTGTATGCAGTGTATGCTTCAACACCTTCTGCTGCTTCAACTTCTGTTGCAGGCATGTTGTCATCAATAAGAACAGTTCTTCCATTCCAAGTTGCAAGTGCAAGTTCTCTTTCAATACCATCTGCATCAGTCTGTGTCATGTACTTCAACAGCTTGATGTTTTCAAGGTTTGTTGCAACTTCACTGTGCATGATGACAAGTTTGAAGATGTTCTTGTTGTCACCGCCTGCTTTCTGAATTGCCTTGTTTAAGGTTGTAGAACCAACAAGTGCTTCATCACCAGTGTTTCCAGTGATGTCATAGACATGCTTTTCAAGGAATTCCTTTGCTGCCTTTTCAGCAACACCAGTTCCAGTTGCTTTCATGCTGAAAACACCTGAAAGGATTGCAAGCATCATTGCCTGCTTAACATCCATCTTGTAGTCAGCAATCTGTGCAGCAACATTGTCCATGAAATCAGTACCTGCTGTGATGTTCTTGCTGAAAGACTTTTCAGTCCAACCATCCATTCTGCTTGCCACAATGAATCCCTGTTCATAAGTGGTTGTGTTGCTGCTTTCAATGTCATGTCCACCATCATTGTTCTGACTGGTAGAACCATCAATTCTGCCAAAATAAGGAACTCTTGCATAAAGAGAACCAGTCTGATTTGCAAGGGCATCATGTGCATTCTGATTTGTACCAACTGCACCACTCTTTGCAAGTTCGTTTTTAGTTACATTAGGAATTCGGTCAACATACTTGCCGAATGCCTGGGGATTGAAACTTTTGGAATCAAATTTTGCCATTTTGTTTCACCTTTTCCTTTCATAAAATAGTTTTTGTGTTCTTGGTGCTTTAGATTTTTGCATCAGGATTTTCAGCAAGATATGCCATCATTTCAGAATAGGTCATCTTGGAAGTATCAACCCCATGGTCACCTTCTTCATTTCCTGATTCACCAGGTTTTGCACCTTTCACCTGGGTCTGCTTTTTAGCAGTAAAAAGGAACTTTGTGTCATCTGCCTTGGTAAGTGCTTCAATCTGTTCTGCAAGACCTTTCACTGTGCCATCATCAGCAAGTTCAGCCTTGTCCAAATCTTTCAGGAAAGGAACAACAGCCTTTGCATTGATTGCACCTGAACTTGTCAGTGCAGCTTCAACAGCAGCATCAACCTTCATTTTCTTGATTTCAGCAGCGTGTGCTTCATCTTTTGCTTTATTGTCAGCCTGCAATGTTGCAATCTGCTGTTTCATTGCTTCCACATCACCTGTGGAATTCTTCAAGGTTTCAAGCTGTCCATCCCTGTCACGAAGGTCAAGTTCCAACTTCTTTTTTTCGTTGTTCACTTCATCAAACCTTGTCTTTGGGATGAAACCTTTAAGTTCTTCCTGGGAAGCAGCTTCACACTTCTTTGCAGTTTCTTCATCAATTCCTAACTTCACAAATTCTTCTTTTTTCATTTTTCAATACCATCCTTTCTTCAAAAACATTATTTTTTCATGGTTCAGTCCATGTCCATTTGAACTTGTTCTTTTACATCTGCAATCCTAAAAAGATGACCTTGGATTGAAACCCAAAAGATTCTTTGTGATTGTGTCTTTTTATGTCATACACCAGGACAATAAAAAATCAGCCTTGCTGAAAGGAAGTTACTTCTGTGTCACCCCTGCACATTTTCTTCTTCATAGATTTTTCAGCAAGTCTGATGTTTTACCGCATTAAAAAAGCACCCTTTTCAGGTGCTTTTCTTAATCAACCATTTTGTCAGGTTGATTGTGTTCCTTCATCCAGGCTTCAAATTCTTCTTTGACTTCCTGTGGGGCATTTTCTTTCAAATGCCAGTTGTCAGGTTCAGGAACAAAATATTCACTTGTAAAAAATGTAGGCATCATAAAAGACCACATCCTTTCAATAATTCTTCCAGTTGCTTTCCAAATTCTGCTGCAACAGGTCTTGGATTCTCTGAACACATCCATTCACAAAAGCATTCTGCAAACCATTCCATTGCATCCTTTGTGGCATAACCACTGACTTGTTTGTATGTGTCACTAACTTTGAAGCCTGCTGCTTTCATGACCTTTGGTCTTAAATAAGCAGAAACTGCTTTTGGTTTCCAACCATTCATTCCAACAGCTTTCATTGTGTTGGTCAAATAGTCATCAACCGCATGTCCAAGTTCGTGCATCACAATGGAATCATATCCAACCCCTTGTGGATGGAAACCTGCTGCCTTGTCAGATTCAAAGGATTTTATCAGTTTTGATTCATCCTTGAACCATTGTTTGTTGACTGTTATTCCACCATTTCCAAATCCCCATGAACACTGTGCATAGGTTGTTCCACTCAATTTTGCAGAATTGATAGAACACAACTGACCCTTCAACGAAGGATATTTTGCAAATAACTGTTCATGTGTTTTGTAAATGGACTTTGCAACAGGAAGGTCAACACCTTCAAGTGAAAGTGAATCATCAGACCGCCATGGTTTCCCATTTATTTCCCTATGCAAGAACCAATCCTGGTCTTTCATGAACTGTTCAACATCAGGGATGCTTGTACAGTCATCAACTGACTTCACATTTGTTTCAGGTTTATCTTTTATTATATCATCAGGAACAACTGGTTTCAAATCTTCTGTATGACCATCAACAAATGACTTCTGCCATTCAGGATAGGTCATATCAGATGGAACATAGTATGTTTTACCATCTTCACCCCTTGCTGCCCTTTCACCGCTTCTGCCCCATTCATCATCAAAGTATGGAACAGTTGTTGACCTGCACCAAACATGAAAAGGTGGTGCAGTGACACCAGGTTCAAAGTCCTTCATAGGGAAGTGCTGTCCATCCATGTTCTGACATATTTCAGAAGTGTGACTGTCCAGTGTTGCGACAATCTCAAATTCTTCCACATCCAGGTCATTGAATGCATCCTTCTGTGCAGCACTGGAAATGAATGCCTGTTCAGTCATCACAAGTCTTCCTGCTGCATACTTTGCATTTTTGGTCTTGTCTGCAACATACTTTGACAAAGTTCTGATTGCTTCATCAGGTGCTTTTCCCTGAATGATTGTCCTGGTCAGTTGCTGATGCAGTTCATTGACCATTGTTGTCTTTGATTGCCACACCCTGTCTGAAAAGGTCTTTCCATCTGCTGCCCAAGGTTTTGAAATAATCTTTTGCAGCTTCCTTTCATCAATCTGACCGATTTCCCAACCAATATTGAAACCCTTCTGCACTTCAAAACATGTGTGATAATATCCTGTCTGATAAAGGTGCTTGACCATACCATCCAGGGAATCAAGTTCATTGCCAAAAGCAACTTCCAATGATTGCTGTGTCCGAAGTTTCAAGGCTTCCAGTCTGCTGATGTGGAATCTTGCAGATGCATTTTCCAGTTCCTTCATCCACTGCTGATTCATTGCATTCTGCTGTCCATATTTGATGTATTCCTGGACATCCCATTGCAATTCTTTCAGTTCAGCAGCAGACAACTGTTTTCTTGCTTCTGCCATTGTGATTCCATTGTTCTTTGCATATCTTGAATACCAGGATTCAATCTGTGCCTGAATCTGTCTTTGTGCCTTGTCAAATGCAGGTTCAATCTGATGGAAGGTTCTTTGACCATAAGCATTGTTTGCTGCTTCAAGGTCTGAAAATCTTTTCTTCCAGTATGCAGATGACTTTTTCTTCTTTGCCATTATTCATCACCTGCACCTTCCTGTCCTTCTTCATCAGCACCAGGAACATTCTGACCTTGCATCATACCAAGACCAAATTCTTCCATGTTCTTCTGCTTCTGTTCATCCAGTCTTTCCAGTTCTGCCTGAACATCATCAACCCAAGGATGCTGTGCAACAAGTGTTTCATCACTGATGATTCCAACAGACTTGCTGATGTTGTCAATGACTTCACCTTCATTCAGCATCATATCCCTGTTGAATATGATTTCCACTTCTTCCTGTTCAAAGTCACCCATTCCAATGTTGAAAAGGTGCATATTCAAGAACCAAAGAAGTTCTTCAAAGGATGCCTGATATTCAGTTTCCATTCCATTTGCATCCAGGTCAATGTCAGAATACATTGATTGAATGTTCATTTGGTTTGGTGTTCCACTCATTCTGTCATCTTTTGCATCATATCCCATTGCATTTTCAATGATTGCCTTTTTGAACAGTTCAATGATGGACTTGTAATTTTCAGAATTGACTTCCACTTGAAGTGTTCTGACATCACCGCCTGCACCATCCACTGTTCTGACCTTCACTGCACCATAGGTTGCAAGGTTCTTTCTGAATTCACCAAGATTTTCACCATCATAGTTCACAAGAACCAAAATTGTGTTCCTTGTGTCTTCTTCCATCTGATTTTGGAAGTTGGATTCAATCAGGTTCAGACCATCCTGCAAGGACTTCACCATTTTAATCAATGGAATTTCCTTGTTGTTATACTTGAAAGGAATCAAAGGAATCTTTGTCCAGTTGAATCCCTGGTCTTCAATGCTGAAATATGGAACATGCTGTTCACCATCAGGTTTCAGTGTTTCGCTGTCAGTCAATTCAAAATAAGAAACCCCTGATTCATCATAGACTTCAACCTTTGTGATGATTTTTTCTGTGTCACCCACATATCCAACCACTTCATAGATTCTGATGAAATATTCCAGTTCAGTGTGTTCTGCATCCTTCCACCCTGGTATGATTTCCCAAGGTCTGAACCGCTTGAAGATGAATTCCCCTTTGTCATTATACATAGGGAACAACCAACCAATTCCACAATTCAGGGAATCTTCCCCAACTACTTTCAATGTTCGCATGAACCGCTTGTTCAAAAACTGTTTCAGAATCTTCAAATATGCTTCATTGTCACACTGGATGGTGAAAGGTTGACCCAACAGATAGTTGGATTTCTGAATGACCATCTTTTTATACTGATTGTCAACAATTCTGTTGTTCGGAAGATTCTTGACCACTTCCAGTTCACCATCTTTTCCAATGACTGTCCTTTCCCTGGACAGGATGTCATGACATCCATCAAAGTATTTTTCACCATCAAGCATTTCTTTTCTTCTTTGCGATTGCTTGAATTTTTGTATTTCCTTCACAATGAACTGTTCATCAGTCAACTTGGATGCTGCATTGACATTGACCAGTCTTTCAAGTTTTGCTTTGAAGGATTCAGCAAAATTGAACATCATTCTTCACCACCTTTCTTCATCATAGTGCATCCACCTTTGCAAATGCTTCTGCCAGTTTTGGGAACTGGTATGCAATCCAGTCCACTATTTCTTCATTTATGCCCCAACTATCAGCACCAAGACCTGATTCAAACAGGAATGCATGAACCAGTTCATGTCTGATGACCTGCTGTCTGTATTTTTTCAGGTCAGCAAGTGAACCAGGGCAATCCTGGAAGGTGTCAATGACAATCTGTTTTGTGGAATGGTCACAATAACCATCACCATTGTTCAAATTGTCATCCTTCACCTTGTTGGATTCTGTTATTGTGTACTTTGTACCTAAAACATCAACTGTCACTGTTTTTCACCTTCCCTTTTCCAAACACGCAAAAAAGACCCCTTTGCAGGGGTATATTTTTAATCAAAACTGAATGTTTGTCCTTTGTTTATTTTTTCAGCAATTCCAGTTGTTGCATCAGGTGCATCATCATGTGCATTCTTTCCTTCTTTCTGATACCTGGACATTGCTTTGTAATATTCAGGAAATCTGTCCATCCAGTTGACAGGGAAATAAATATGATTCATAACCCATGTGCTGTTGGACAATATTCTTGATATTTTGTTTTTAGACTGGAAGAATGGATTGATGATAGTTCTATTTGAATGGTAGGTGTTCCGCAATATTGATTCCACATTTCTTGCAAATCCCCTTCCACCATTGTTTGATTCTATATCAGCATCATTCACCTGGTCTTCATAAAGCATTTTTGCAACAGCAGGTTCTGTGATTTCCATTCCATCCTTTGTGTAAATAACATTGATGACATAGGCTTCATGATTATATTCAACATAATCAATACTGCACAAGTAGTCATCACCTGTGTCAGCAGTATCTGTGTAATTCTTAACAGCAGAATAAACAGGTCTTCCTGCTGCATCTTTTGGAAGTTCTGTATATGTCTTGAATGACTGATACAATCTTCCTTTTATATCAATAGGATTCTGTTGATAGTTTGCTTCTGCAATTTCAACACCCATTGCTTGAATCTTTGTTTCATAAGATTCTTTTGAAAGGATTTCAGGACATAGCATTGAACCATCTTCCTGAACCGCTTTATATTGAACAACTTTGACTTTATCACCATACTGTTCAATGATTCTTCCTGCCAAATCCAAGCTGTGCCATCTTGTCATGACTATGATGATTTTTCCACCTTCTTCAAGTCTTGAAAGCATTGTATCTGTGAACCATGTCCACTGTTTTTCAAGTGTGTCTGCATTATTTGCTTCCAGTGCAGACTTTATCAGGTCATCAATAATCATAATTGTTGCACCAAAACCAGTTGCAGTTCCTGTTGGTGATGTTGCCAAATAATTGTTGTACCCATTTTCAAGTGACCACATATTCATTGCACCATCACCCCTTTTTATGTTTACACCAGGGAAGATGTCTGAATATACAATTTTGTTTTTATCAGCTTTTATTTCCTGAATGGTGTTTCTGACACCTTTTGAAAAGTTAGTTGATAAAGTTTCATTATATGAACCAGTCATGATTTTTTGTGTTTGGTCATTACCAAGAACCCATTCAACAAAATTTCCTATGGTTCTTGATTTTCCATGTCTTGGTGGCATATTTACAACTAAAATATCATGTTGGTCTGTTGGTTCAATAAACTGTTGAAGGTCATCACAAAAATTATGCAAAAATGTTCTGTCACTCTTGTAAAAGTCAGGTGCTTTGGTCTTGCAATATGTCCAAAATTCCCTTTTTGACAGTTCACATTTTGCAGCCTGAATCAGTGATTTATTCTTCATTTTCAATAATCTTTCTTAATTCATCAGTTGAAAGACCTGCAAATGGATTGTTTGTATTCAATTCACCTTCAACAGAAACATCCCTTTTATCTCTCCATTGTTCAGGTCTTCTGTTCTTCAACCAAAATATTTGTGCTGTGGTGTCAGGAACAACTTCTTTTGTGACTTCTTTTGTTGGCATCAGTTCATATTGACCAGTTTCAGGATTGAAAATCTTTTCCCTGGTCACTTCCTTGTATGTATAACCCAAGGCTCTTTTCAATAAGGCATTTTCAACTTGAATGTCAACAACTTCTTTTCCCCTTTTTAGGGTGAGAGAAATGGGAGTATATTTATTTTTCCAGTCTGTCAATGTTCGTCTGTTGATTCCCATATTATGGGCAATTTGTTCTTCTGTCAGTCCATCTCTTGCCCAGGCTTCCAGTTGAAGCAAACCTTCTTCTGTCAACCATTCTTGATATTTTCCTTTTGCCATTCAAAGGTTCACCCCTTCCTTTCATCACATAAGAAAAGCACCCTTGGAAACTGGATGGTGTTTCCTTGGATGCTTTCGATTGACCTAACATTTCATGTTATAGTTTACTATAACATGACAGTGGGATTCAAGCGGACTGTGGCAGGAACTTTTCTTCAAATGCCTGCAAAGCTGCAATATGTATTTCCTTCACATAATCATAAGAAAAACACATTGCCTGTGCTGCTTTTTTCAAATTCTTTCCGTCAACATACACGATATACAAAACTTTCTGATGCTTGCTGTCTTCAATCTGATGAATCTGATTGATGATTTTAACCCTTGTCAATGCAAGATTGTCCTTCATCTGCTGCAATTTTTCTTCTTCTTCAAATATCTGACCGAAGATTTTTGCAAATTTATCAGGTTCAGGTGAACTTTGCACCCTTTCCTTGTCATATCTGATTCCTGCTACACCTAAAGAATCCCTTAATCTTTGAATATATTCTTCCTGGTTCAGAATGTCATTTCTTTGTTCCTTTATCTGCAACAAATATTCTTTTGCTGTCACATTTCACACCTTCTTTCTAATTCAAGAAGTCAACATCTTGAATTCAACATCTTGATTTCAAGAAACCCTTTATTTTCAAGGCTTTGAATCACTTTGACCTTTTGAAAAGTCAAGATGTGATGTGTTTTTACTATTATAAGTATTTTTTAGAAAATCATTAAATTTTAATGATTTTATTCTTTTATATATCCTTAAATAGAAAACATCTTGACATCTTGACTTTTCCAGTAAAATCAAGGCTTTCAGGCTTTAACATCTTGACTTTTATCTTGACTTTTTACCTATACATCTTTTACTTTTGATGCATACATGTCAGCAGTGTGAGTGAACAACACTGACTGATATTTCCTGATTGCTCTGTCAAATGCATCCCAATCATCAGTGACATAAGCACCCATGTGAAATCTGATGCACAACATTTCTTCTTCTGTCAGGGTCATCACCTGTGACAGCATCATCACCGACTTGTCACCATGACCTTTGAACATAGGTGCAGGATTGTATGTCCACTTTGGGTCTTTACTAATAGGTGAACCAGTTCCCATGACCACCACATCAGATGCATTTTCATCCACATAGTCATCCAGTTTGCACACATCATGAAGCATCCCAACAATATAAGGTGATTCAGGTCTTGACCATGGAATGTCAAACTTCTGTGTCATTTCCACAAGAACCTGTGCTGTCATGAAGCTGTGTTCAAACAATCCACCAGTATGATTTCCATGATGCTTGATTGCAGCAGGCTTGACAAAGAAACCATTGTTCACCAACCAGTCAATTGTGTCCACATTTATGATAGGTTTTCCACCAACATTCATGAAATCAAGAAATGTGTCTATCTGAATTTTATTGTTCATCATTTTCACCTTTCCCTTCCTGGAAGAACACTGCACTTTCAGTTGTCAGAAGAACTGGTGGAACAGCAGCACCTTGGATGTAAAGATAAACCTTTCCACCATTGTTCTTGATGTTTTCCAAGTCCTGTTCATCCATTTCCCAACAGCATTCAACACCCTGTTCATTGTTCATAACATTTGTGTATCTTGTCACTGGAAGGTCTTGACAACCTTCCAGTGTGTAAACTGCATTTGTTGTTTCTGTTCTAACTGGTTTCATTTATTTGAATTCCTTTCCTGTTTTCTTATCCTTGAAGGTGATTCTTCCGACCACTTCAAATCCTGCCAGGTGTGCAGCTTCCCTGATAATGTGCATCAGATGTCTGATTTTTCTTTCCTGTTCAGATTCTTCCTTGACAATTTCTTTCATGCCATAATATGCAGTTGGGTCAGGATAACCTTCATTGTTGTACTTATTCATTTTTCTGAAATTTCACCCCACATTCCTGATAAATCAGGTCTGCAAATTCTTCCAGTGTCATGTCACCATTCTGAAAATCTGTATAGACATCAATCATTGCTTCACAAAATTCAGGAAGTCTTTTCTTCATGCCCCAACCATATTTTTCTTTCATGACCTTCACTGGAATTCCAAGCAGAAGAATCATTGCTGCATCCACCGCTGCTTCTGTTGCATCCTGCTTCATCTTCTTGATGTCAGACTGCTTCATGTTGAAGACTGGTTCATGTGTTACTGGAAGACCTTTCTTCTGTGCCATTCTTCTTTGCTGCCTGTTCATATTACTTCACCACCAAATCATCAAAAACAACTGGAATCATCTGTTTGAAATCTTCAAGCAGGGGAACTGTCACTTCAAGCATTTGTGGATGTGGTTTCCCTGTTGTTCCCAAAGCACGAAGTTTGAAAAAGTGTCGCCATTCACGAAGATTTGCAGTCATGACCACTTCTGTCTTCAAACTGTTTGGAAGAACCGCCCTTGCTTCCTGTGGTGTCAGACCAATATCAAGCAGTTTGAAATAAGAATCTTCACATGCTTTCATGGTTTCCTTCCATGTGTTCCATCCTGCTGACTTATAGTCCAGGTATTCAGGAATGATGAATGTGATTTCAGAACCAAAATCATCCTTTGAATAATTGCAGTATCTTGTTGATTCCTGGGCAAAGGATGCAAGTCTGTGTCTGACCAGTTCATGACTGATTCCCCTGTCAACAACAAACTTTACTGTGACAGATGCATGTTCAAGCATTGCTTCATGTCCTGACTTGATAAGGGATGCAACCATCTTTGCAGCAGAACCTTCCTGAATCTTTCCTTCTGACTTGTAACAAGTTCTTGCAACCTGTTCAATCTTTTCCAAAATTTTCTGTCCATCAAAATCATTGTAAATCTGTGTATATGCTTTAATTGCCTGCATTCTGTTCACCTATCCTTTCAAAAGTTCTTTCAATTTTCTGTTTCATAACCTGCTGAACCTGGTCTTCACATTCCATCAGGTGAATCACCTGGTCAAGAACCAGTTTCACATCTGCCAGTTCTTCAAAGATGTGTTCTTCCAGTGCTTTGACTGACCATTCAGATGCAACAGGTTGTCCAAGTCCACATTTCCTGTTCCACTTGGTCAATGCCTGGGTCAGTTCTGCCATTTCTTCAATCAACTGATTCTTCTGACCTTCCAGTCCAAAGTGTTCAGCAATCTTGAATCTTGGGTCTTCTTCCTGATAATGCTGCAACATATTCTGATAGTTTGCAGCTTTGTCCAGGTCTTCCTGATCATTCTTCTGTTCATGTCTGTACTGGTATTTATAAGAATTCAGTTCACAAAATGCTTCTGTTTTCTCATAACCAAATTTTTCAAGCATTTCTTCAATGCATTCTTTTCTTCCTGGGATGTTATAGTGTCCAGGATGAATCACATTTGACATCATCAATCACCTTCCCCTTCATCATCAGGTTTATTTTTTGTTGACTTCTTTTGTGCATTCTTCTGACTTTGAATCAAGAAAGAAAAAAGTGGATTCACTTGTTGCTGTTGTGGTTGCATTAAAACCATAAGAACACCCATTGCACATTGAACCGCAAGGTTCGGATTGTGACATTCATTTAATGCTCTTGTATATGATTTCAAATAAATATCAGTTGCAAGGTCAATTCTGTTTTCATCCATTTCATTCACCACCCTTCTTTTCATCAGACCAGTCAAATTCTTCACCACACTTTGAACACCGCTTTGGTCTTTTGTCATAGATGTGTTGTGGATTCCTTATCAAAGGAAAATGGACTGGTTCTTTGCAGTTCGGACAACCAAGGTATGAATCACCGAAGTTGTCAACAATGTCTGTTGGTTTTACCAAGATACATCACCGCCCTTCTGTATATTTTCAAGATACATTTATGTCAAAAAATTTTGGAAGCATCACTTCAAACATTGCTTCAAAAATAGGAACTGCAATTGAATTCCCTGCCTGATGATACAATGTTCTGTTCATCTTCCCTTCTTCAACATTACAAGTTGATTTTGCTGCAAGAAAATCTTCATCTGAATATCCCTGCAACCGCCAACATTCCAGTTCAGTCAAATATCTGTATTTTCCACCACCAAGGTCAATGACTTGTGCAGGTGTTCTGTCCTGTCTTGTTGTGATTGTATTTGCATATTCTTTGATTATGGTTGCCCTTCTTATTCCCTTTTTACCTATTACAGAATAAACACTTGGCTGTGTTACCAAATAACAATCATCAACCTTTTCTTCCAAGAACTGCTTGATGTTTTTCATAGATTTTCTTTTCATCATGCCAAAATCAAATGCTTCATCATCCAAAACAGAAACTGTGAAAACCCTTTGTCTTGCCTGTGGAAGTCCAAAATCCCTTGCATCCAAGACTTCATAATTGTTTGTATATCCAAGCATCTTCATATATGAAAGATACTTTTCAAAATTATGCTTCATGTGCTTTGACAAAACATTCTTCACATTTTCCCAAATGACAACCTTTGGTTTCCATTCACCCATCTGTTCAATGATGTGAACTGTTTCCCACATAAGTGATGACCTTGTTCCTGAACCTTCATCACCACCTTTTCCTTTGTTGATTCTTCCTTCTGCTGCTGTTGCTTTTCCCTGGTGTCCTGCAATACTGAAATCCTGACAAGGACTTCCATGAATCAGGATGTCAGGTTTCAGATTCCATCCAACAACCGACTGTGTTTTATATGCCAATTCATCAGCAAACATTGCATTGTATGACCTGACCGCCTTTTCATCAATTTCCACATAGTCAATGGATTTCACTGGAACACCAAGGTTCTTCAATGCAACCCTTGGTGAACCAATTCCACCGAACAGTTCAAGAATCTGCAATTTCTGTTCTTCCATGTATTAGTTCACCGCCTTCTGAAATAATCTGTATTTTTTCTTGTTGATTGTCTTGTTCACAATCTTATAGTTGAATGTTTTCACCATCTGCCTGCTGAACTCAATCTTTGACAATGCCTGCAAGGATTCTGACAGACAGAATTCCTTGTATCTTTCATAAACCGCTGATGTTGGTTCATTTTCCAGTTCAAAGTCTTCATCTTCACAATCCTTGACGAACATCAGAAGTGGATTGTTTCTTTCTTCATATTCTTCAAGTTCTTGCTGCATTGCTGCTGATGTGGTAAAGTTCTTTGTTTCAAGAACCCTTTTCAATCCCTGGATTCCAAGCTGAATCAGATATTCCATGGATTCCTGACCTTTCAATTCTTCTTCAATTCCTGGTTTGAAATTTGGGTCATCAGACTTGAATTTTGCATTGAATGGAACAATGACAAGTCTTCTCATAATTGCTTGTGAATCAGAACCTTTTCCCATTCTTGGAATGTTATTTGCTGAAAACAGCAGCTTGCAGAATGGTTTGAAGTCAAACTTTGGTTGTCCTTTCTGTTCTGCATCAATGGTTTCACCAGTGACAATTTTCTTGAAAACCGCTGTGTCTGTGACAAACTCATTTGAAATATCATCACCAATGTTTGCCAGTTTTCCAAACATCATGACTGTGCTGAATCGGTCACCCAACTTTTTCAAGTCCAGTGATGAAATATTCTTTTCAGACATAAGGTTTGAAAGGGTCTTCAAATATGTACTTTTTCCATTGCTACCTGTTCCAGTCAGGATGAATGCCTTTCCACCTGCAAGTGTGTTTGACCTATACATGCAAGCACCAACAATTTCTTCAAGCAGTGCCCTGATTTCTGCATCCTTGCAGGACACATTGTCAAGCATATTGTCAATCACTTCACTGGATGCTTGCTTGTTAAAATCCCAAGGAATCTTGTTTGTGATGACCACATCAGGTGTGAAATCTGAAAAAGAATCTGTCACAACATTATAAAGACCATTTCTGAATGCTATCATGCAGGCAGGTGCAGCCTTTACATTATCCCTGATTAAAATATTCAGGTATGCCATGACTTCTTGTCTTTTTGCTCTGTTCAACTGTGGAAGGTGCTGAATCATTACTGCTTCAATTTCTTCCTGCCCTGACACATAAATTCCATCTTTATACATGTGAAGCTGACCATTCAATCTGATGATGTGATGGTTGTTCTTCAAGAACACTGCAAACTTATCAAAAAGAAATGTTGTTCCTTTGTAGAAAATAGGCTTGCTGAATGCTTCATCACGCATGATGACTTCCAGTTCTTCATCAGACAAAGGTTCTTTCAGGACATATTTGTTGATTATCCGCAACACATCCCTTGCTTCTTCCTTTTCAAAATCTGCTGACTGCAAGGTCAGGATGTAATTGAACAATGCCTGGTTTCTTCCATCACCTGCATCCATGTCCAGGAATTCTGCTTTTCCTTTGACTGGAAGCATCCACTTTGGAATTTCCTGATAGACTTCACCATCTTCCTGATAGATGTCATAAATGACTTCCCTTTCCTTTCCGTCATATTTCAATATTTCATAGGAATTTTTGACACCAACCTTGATGTCTGCTGTCAAACCAATTGCCAGTTTGCAATGTGTGAAGCATTTTTCCACACCTGCATTCTTGAACAAAAAGTGCTTTCCCCTGGTTGTTGCGTAAACCCTACAATTCAACTGCAAGTCTTCCACAATATTCATCAACACTTCTGACTGTTCAAAGTCATCAATGTCAACCAGGATTGTTTCTTCATCCAAAATTCCTGCAAATTCAGGAAGTGACTTGACTTGTTCATAAGTCTTGAAGTCTGTTCTGTTTTTGAATTTCTCTATGCACTTTTTGTCCTTGGTTTCAACATAACCTTTGAAAAACATCCTTCATCACTTCCTTTGCTCTAATATTTCCAAGTGCTTCAAGAACAAATCCTTCTGCCTGATGCTTCTGTTGAAATCAGACATGCATCCTGCATATACTGCTTTGAAGTGTTTGTTCTGTTCTTTTATGTCTGCCAGTTCATCCTTGGTCAATGGAACACCATTTGGATGTTTCCTGGATTCAATGATTGCAGTTGTGTCTGCAATCTTCTGTTTATATTCAACAGCTTTCTTTCCTGAACTGATTCTTTTTTCTTCCAGTTCATTCACCTTGTCCTGAAAGAACTGCTGCATGGTCTGCATTATTTCTTCCCTGTGTTCAAAATCCAGGTCAACAACCTTCAACAGTTTTTTCAATCTTGCCTGGGATGTTGGAAAGAATGCATCCATACGAATATTCATTTGTCCATTGTCATATTTGATTTGTATATCCATCACATCACCCCAAAATCTTCTAATCTTTTATTTGCCATGTCCACATACCATTGCTTGTCCAGGTATGAAGGACATCTGACATCAGCCATGTCTTCATTGAAGATGAAACAGTGTTCAGGACTGGATGCAATCTTTTCAGGCTTCCCTGTTCTGATTGATACCTTCTTGACACCTGCATCTGTTTCCTTGGTTGAAGCGAACACCCTGATGCATTTTTCTTTTATAGGTTCATCACCATGCAGGATGGTGGAATATTTATTTGTTATCTTTGTGACCATCTGAAATTCTTTCAGGTCATCACATTTGTTGATGAAGTTTTCCACTGGAACACCTTTGGTCATATATTCAACCAAGGCATGATTCACAATAGGGAAATCCCCATAATCAAGATTTGACAGCTTCTTCACATAAGCACCTTTTGACTTGATATGTCCATCAGGTGCAACAATGATATAGTTGTTCACATCCTTCTGAAAAACTTTTCTGTATTCATCAAATTCCAGTGTAAGACCAGTTCTTTGTTCCCATTCATAAGCAATGTCATCAATCTTGTTGAACCATTCATCTTCATCCTGTCCATCAGGCATCTTTATCAAAATACCATCTGTGTTGGACTGAATCAGTTGTGCATAAGGTTCAATATGTTCTATAAGGTCAAGAAGAAGAATCTGACCATAGACACAAACTTTGTTTGACATCAAAGGGTCATACAAATCATTGTTCTTGTCCTTCAATACACCATAGGTTGAATTCAACACGATTTTCAGAACCGCCTGCAATGGGTCTTTCTTCTTTTTCAGTTCCAGTCTTTCATGATAGATGTCCACAAACTTTTGTGGGTCAACAATGTTCCTGCTGTGCAGATTGTATCTAATCATCAATGATGGATAAAGTGAAGCAACATCCATCATCAGAAAATATCCTTCACCGCTGTATTTTTCCAAAGCACCATGAACACCACCCCATGCAAAAGTGTGTGGACACCCTGCAACCATCACTGAATATTGATTCTTTTCAGGCTTTTTCTTTCCTGGAACATGTCTGAAATAACATCTGTTGTCAGGATTTGAATACCAGTCAAGAACATCTTTGTATTTTTTCACCTGATTTGTGTCAGGGAAATCAATGTCAAATTCATCATTTCTGTCACCCTGTCTGTGTGCATCCAGGATGATTGCAGTCAACTGTGGTTTTGTTTTTGAAATCAAAGACAGGTCAAGTGGTCTTCCTTTGCAGGCAAGTTTCACAAGTTCCAACCTTCCATTGAATTCTTCTTTCCTTTGCAGGAACACTTCAACAGTTTGTTCCACATCATGAATACAATATTTCACTGTTTCATCAATTTCATCCTGTGTCAGTTTCCTGTCAATGTCGAATGGAACACCTGATTCTTTGATGTTGTTCCCCATACTTCCTTCAAACCATTTCAACCCTTTATCCAGGTTTAGCATCACATCATAATTGTTCAATGGTACATTGCGAAGCAGTGAAGAAAATTTCCATCCAGGTTGTCCTTTGATAATGATGAAATCATTGATTCTTTTTGGGTCAAATCCACAAAGGATTCCTTTCAAAATATACTGGTCATAATAATTTGAATTGAAACCAACCCAAATATCATTCTTGTTTGCCTGATATAAGGATTCAAGTTCTTCCTTGTTGTTGATGATGACATGCTGCTTCTTTTCATTCATGTCCAGGACAACAACCAACCAGTCATATTTGAAGACTTCAAAGTCATAAAACAGCATTTTCTTCACCTTCCTTTCAATCAGGTATCTTCCCAAGATACATTGATTTCAAAAAAATTTGCATCCTGGGAAGACCCTTGTGTCAATTACTCAAGAACAAATACATCTGTGATTTCAAAGTCACTGAAATCCTTGTTCTTCTTGTTTGCAGTGTACTTCAAACCATATTCAAAGTTATCTGCAACCGCTTCAAAGATGTCCATAAGCAATTCAGAATACTGCTTGTATGTCTTGAATTCAATGACAGGGGCATCTGCACCCATTTCTTCAACCATCTTGCGAAGCATTTCATTGTTGTTATGAATCTGAAATCCCTGTGTGACAACCTGATTATAGAAAATCATACTTCCCTTGTATTCACCATCAGAAACAATTTTGAACCAAATGCTGACCATAGGGTCACCCTTCTTGGATGCTTTCAGTTCCATCTGCTGAACTGCAACTTCATAATTGCCATGTGGAACTTCCTTATAATTGCCCTGACCGCCATTTGCAGCAGCTTCTTCAACATCCTTCTGCAATCCTTCTGTGTCAATTTCCTTATCCCATTTGCTGAACATATCCTGTGCCATAATTTTTCACCATTTTAACCTTTCTTTGTTTTAATTTAATGTTGCAACTACCAGGGCAAGTGCTTCTGCACTGTTGAACCCTTCCTTGATGTGGGCATCATACAGAACTTTGTTTGCATGTGCCAGTTCCTGTGCATCCTTGATGATGCTGTCTTCCTTGTTGACAGTCTTCTTCACAACATGCACTTTTCCTTCTTTTTCTGCTGCTTCAAGCAACATCTTCAATAATTCATCCATTAGTTTTCACCCCTTCTTTTTCTAACTCTTGTTTTTGGTGCAGGTGCTTCTTCCTGTGGTGCATCCTGCTGTGTATCTGATTCAGCAGAAGGTTCTGCTGTTTCATTTGATTGCTGTGCAGGTTCTGAATCCTGCTGTGCCTTGTCAGAATCGTCTGTGTCAGGCTTTTCTGTGTCAGGTGTAGATTTATCCACCTTTCTTCTTCCAGGCTTCTGTGTGGCTTCCTGTGTGCTTCCTGCTGCTTCATTTGCCTGTTCATATACATCCATCAAAGCATCCCATGAAAGGGGAATGGTTGTCTGACTGATTCCCTTCAATCTGCCACCGCCAAAGATGACTTCATTCTGCTTGAAGTTCAGTGTTCTGCTGTCATCATCTTCCACCACAACCCTTGCAACAATGTCAACCATTCCTGCAATTTTATTTGCAATAGCATCCTGGATGTTTGGTGCAATTCTTGTGATGTTCTGACCATTCTTCTTGGTGATGTCCTTGGAAATATCTTCATGTGATACAACCACAAGATTTTCATAGTCCAGGTTGAAAAATCTTCTCATTGTTGACAGATATTCTGTCTTGATAATATCCCAACCCTTTCCAAATCCTGAATCAGATTCATGCTGAATTCCAAGGGAATCATACATGAACACCCTGCACATTTCCCTGGTATCTTCCAACAGGTCAATGATGATAGTTTTGAAGTCATTCTGCTTCTTTTCCAGTTCTGCAATGGTGTCCTTGAAAACTTCCCATGCAAACTTTCTGTTGGTCATTCTGCCATTGACAGTGACTTCATCCTTGATGCTGACATAAGGCATTGTGACAAACTGGATGTTTCCATCTGTGTTCAGGTTCAGAGGATTTGGTGCATCATCAAGCATGGTTGTCTTTCCGCTGAATGCAGCACCATAAATCCAAATTTTTCTTTTCTTTGTTTCACTGATGTTTCTTCTTTCACTACTTGGTAAATTCATAAAATCAATCCCTTTCTGACAATAGTCTTTATATTCACAATAGTTGCATAACCAACTTGTGTTCTTTGGAAAATCCTTTGCTTCCAACATTCCTTTTGTTGAAAGAAGGAAGTTGATGACCTTTTCAGGCTCATATTCTATTTGAACCAGTTGTGGTTCTTTCTTTTCCAGTTCTTCCTGCAATCTTTGCCTGAACTGGAACAGGTCTTCTTTCTTTGATTGCTTGATATTCACCTTTGGCACAAACAGGAAGAACATGTTTCTGATGATTTTTCCTGGATTGTTCTTTTCAAAGAAATACTTGTATAAGTGAAGCTGTGGTGAATCCTTGTATTTGGTGACATTGTTTGAATATTTGAAATCATACAAGTCATAAACATTTGGAATGACCTGATGTTCACCACCAAGTTTCTGTTCTGTTTTTGCAGGTGCAAGCAGGTCAATGAAACCAATGAAGTCATCATCTTCAATTTTCACTTCATGTTCCCCTGATGGAATCATTGATGCTGCCTTTGGAATCATCACTTCAAGTTTAATTGCTTCATTGATGTGTGCATCACTTATGACTGGATATTGCATGAAATATTCATGAATTGCTGTCTGAACATCCTTTTCCAGTCCAGTGTGAAGTGCTGTTCCAAGAAACAATGCATTGTCTGCATTATCAGGTGGAATTGTTCTGATTTCCTGGTTGTATCTCAAATCATACCGATATGGACAGGATTCAAAGCATTCCACTTTGCTGTGTGACACAATCAAGTTGACCACCTTCCTTTCAATTTTTTATAATACTGACCACATGTGCATCCACTCTGAATCAGTTCAATCATAGTCTTGAAGGTTTCAAAATCATCAGGATAAAGAAGAATTGCAAAACCGCCTGCTTCATCAATCTTTTTCAGATTATAAAGTTGCAATTCACTTGGTTTTCCATTCTTTGCCTTGACTTCAATCCCAAGGAACTTTCCATTGCAACATGCCAGGATGTCAGGGATGCCTGACTTTGTATATGCTGCACCGCCCCAATATTTCAAGAACCAACATCCATGGTCTTTCAGGAATCCTTTGATTTTGTTTTCAAAGTTTTTTTCTGCTGCCAATGTTCCACCGCCTTTCTTCTGAAACTGATGCAAGGATATTCCCTGGAACTTTCAATGCACCATTTCCATTTTTCACAATCCTTGCAGGTCAGTTCATCAGTCTTTGACTGTGATTCTGACAGATGCTTTGACATCTGATGTCTTTGCATACTTTTCATAGACATCAGGATGGTCTTTCTTTAATGCTTTGGAATCAATGGTTGTCTTCTTTGTTGGTGCAACATAAGTGACTTTCAGGATGTCATTTTCAAATGACTTGATTCCAAACTGACCCATTGCAGCTTCAAGTGCTGCCCTGACTTCCTTTTCCTTTTCTTCCAGTTTCTTCTTCTGCTTGCTGATTGCTGAAATCTGCTGCATGATTGCCATTGCATTTGAATCCTTGTTGAATTCCTTCAAAGCAGTTTCTTCATCAAACTGTTCTTCACAACCATTCTGTTCCAGGTCTTCCTTGTCATCATAGTTGCTGCAAGCATGTCCACATGTTTCAAAGTCTTCACAATAATAGCAGCAACAATCTTTTTCACATGTGTTGTCATTCATTGCCTGTTTACATTTTTTCATTACTGTTCACCATTCCTTTCTTCCAGTTGCTTTTCAAACTCTGCCTGATATGTAAGAATTTCATCAACATAAGGTGTTGAATAGATTCCTTTGTTCCAAAGTTTTTCAGCACCATTTGACCCCATGTTGTATGCCATCAATACCAGGTTTGGGTCTGTATATTCTTCAAACAACTTCCGAAGAACAAAAACACCTGCTCTGATGTTCTGTTCCTTATCCAGGAAATCAGTCACACCAATTGTTTCTTCCAACCATTCATGATTGCATTTGTTAATCTGCATCAGACCATAATCATCTGTTGAACTGATGATGTCAGACCTGAAAGAAGATTCCTTCTGCATCAATGCCATGACCAGTGTCCAGTCAATGTCATATCCCTTGCATAGATAGAAAGTGAATTCCTGTGTTGCTTCATCCAGGTTGCAGTCAAGTGGTGTGAAATCAAATTCATCACCTGACCAGTCCATTGAAATTTCACTGGTGAAGACCCTTCCATCATAAGCACCATAATGGTTGACATGCTGCATGATATATTCATTCTTTTCAGAAGTTGTTCCTGTTTCAATTTCCTTGGTGTCTTTGTGTGCAATTCCTGCAATCAATGCCCCAAGCAATGCACCAATCAGAAGAACCACTGCTGTGAAAATCAAGAACCTGTTTTTCACAATCCGCTGTGATTGCTTTGACCTGATGACCTTTCTTCCATAAGTTTTGGTGTTATTATCCATTGTTTTCCATCCTTTCATATTCATTGAATAGTTCATCTGTGAAGTCCTTCCGCATTTCCAAGGTTTGCAGGATGACTTCTTCAACACTTCCCTTGCACATCAAAATGTAATAAAAACAAGGTTGTTCCTGACCGATTCTGTGAATCCTTTTCTTTGATTGTTCAAATAGTTCTGACTTATCAGTCAAGGTGAAATATATAATTTTGTTTGCTTTTTGAAGATTCAATCCCATTGCACCTGCTTGATACTGGATGAATGTGATGGAATTATCTTCCTGTTCGTATGCTGTCAGGTCTTTTGTTTGACCATTGACTTCTGAAATAGGTCTGTCCAAAGATGCAGCAATTCTTTTCAGCAGTTCCACTTCTGCATTAAAGTTGTAAAACACAATCAATCTGTCCTGGGTGCTTTGCACAAGTTCCTTGAATGCCTGCAATTTGAATTCACTATATTGACCACACAACTGTCTTGCATAAAGTCTTTTTGTCAATGTGGTGTCACCAACCAGTTCAATCCTTGGTGTCACATCTGTTCCATAGAAATCTGAATCATCATGGAATTCTTTCAGATTCAAGGTGTCAATGGTGATGATGCAGTCCTTCATGAATTTCCAGTATTCCTTGGATGTTGGAACTGTTTGTTTGATGAAGGTCTGTTCAGGAAGGTCAAAACATTCTTCTGTTTTCATAAAGACCGCCCCATGTTCACGCAACTTGGATTTTAACCTGTCAACATTCTTGTATGGATTTTCTTTGTCCACAATTTTGTGAGTGAATCCACCCATATCAATCTTTGTCCAGTTCACATATTGTCTGTTATAAACATCTTCTGAAATGTTCCATCCAAGCAGATGAATCTGTGACCAAAGATTTTCATATTTTCCTGCTGTCGGTGTTCCTGAAAGAAGAATCACATTGTCAGGATTCAATTGCAGGATGAATTTTGACTGCTTTGCACCCTGGTTCTGAATCAGGGATGATTCATCAAGCATCAATGTAAAGTCCTGCAATTGCAACAACTGTTTTCTTCTCCATGCCAGTTCATAATTGATGACACCAACAACATTGAATGGATAAAGGTTTTCTTGTCTGTAATATTCACCAGTCAATTCATCCTGAATCCAATGGTCTTCTGTTGCTTGTTGTGCTTCCCTGATAAATTCCTGAAATGCTTTTTTGTTTGTCAGGTCAAAAATCAAATCTTTCTGAAATTCAGACCTTTCATCTGTTGCATAATGTTCATTGAAATGGTCAATCCAGTCCTGAATCTTTGACTTCTGACAAACAATCAAATTCACTGGTGAATTCATGACCTTCATCTTTTCAGCACCAACAAAGGTTTTTCCAAGACCCATGTCCAAATAATATGCAACCCTGTTCAAGTCTTTGGTCTGTTCAAGTGCTTCCTGCTGATGTTTGAAAAGTTCCATGTAACCACCTAACCTTCCACATCAATTCCAGTGATTTCTTTGAAGATGTCCTTGTCAAAGTTTGGAAGATTCATCACAATGGTCTTTTTTCTGTCTGAAAGACCATCCCACCACATCTGTCTTCCTGTTTCCTTTTCAATGTGCTTTAAGAATCCACCTGTCACTGAATATTCAGGATGCTGTTCTTTTTCTTCATCTGTCATGTCATCTTCCCATATCCAAGAAAGAACATTTGAAGGACAATCCATCAGAATGTATCTTGCATCTGAATTCAACCAATCCTGATATGTCCAATCAGAAGGTTTGTTGAACAAGAAAATTTTTGGTGATTCAGTGTTGAAGCATCCATTTGAAAAACAAGTCTTGTTCCAATCACCGCTGTTGCGATTACCGCTGTTGCGATTACCGCTGTTGCGATTACCGCTGTTGCAATCACCGCTGTTGCGATTACCGCTGTTGCAAAGTCCAGTGCAGGCTTTTCCCAAGTTCACAAGGTCAAGAACTTCCTGCCAGGTGATTTCCCTGATAATATGAATTTTGTTCGTGCAGCACTTGCTGTCATCATCTTGGGTGTCAATGTCACCAAGTGCTTCCACTTCTGCAACCTTATTGTCAGGGTCAAAAGAATAATATCTGAAACAGTCAGATGCTTTTGTGCAGAAATGAAATCCCCTGTCACAACATACTGGTGTGACATCTTCTTCAAATACTTTTCCTACTTCAAACTGAAATCCTCTGCAAGTCCAGTCTGAATTGAATACTTTGTAACCTTTCATGTGTTTTTGTCCATCCTTTCATATTTTGTCATCACACTTTTATTCCTGTGATTTCTTCAAACTTCTGCTTTGTTATCACATAAGTCCATTGACCTGACATCTTGACTGCCATTCCAAACTTCAATGTTCCCTGCTGCAATCCGATTCTGACAAACTGTTCAGAAGCACCAAGAAGATGTGCAGCTTCTGCAACTGAAAGTCTGTTGTCAGGACTATTGTTCCAGTCAATCATCATTTCACCACCTTTCCTTGTATCTTATCAAGATACATCAATCGCAAAAAAATATTTCATCAATTTCCTGACAAGTCAAATTGTATCTAATTTTGATTGCCCTGATTTCAGACATTGTGAATTCAGCACCGCCAGTTGAATTGATTTTTGCATTCAACCGCTGAACAGAAATTCCAATTGCTTCTGCCAGGCTTTCTTGTGTGTCACCATGTAATTTCATCACACTAACAAATTTGTTCTTATTCATCAACTTCACTTCCTTTCTTAACATGAACCACCATCTGAACCATGAAATGCACCAACTGGATATTTCCAGTCTTCAACAAATATGTCATCAACAGTGAATTCACCAGTTTTTATTGAATGCACTGCCTGTTTATCATCCAGGCATAAACACGATTTTGCACCACAAATGAAATCATCAAGATTCTTTTTATTATCCAGTGTGAATCCAAGTCTTTCTTCATCTTCCCTTAATTCCTTGTATTCATCAGGATAGATTTCACTGAATCCCTTCATCAATGGTGGTGTTGAAAAGATACATGCTGCACAACTGCATCTGTTCCATCCTAATCTATAACAAGGATGTGGATTTACATGATGTCTTTTCAGGACTTCCCAAACATCTTTTTCAGTATAATCAATACAACACCGCCACTGATGAACAATTCTGTGATTTCTTTTTTCAGCATTTGTTCTGTGAATCTCAATTTCATTATATTTTGACCGCCCTGCTGATTCACCCCTTCTTTCACCTGAAACAATCAAGATTTTCTTGTCAGATTTGGTTTCTTCAAGGTTTGCTGTCACACTGTCCTGAACTGC
This sequence comes from Longicatena sp. 210702-DFI.1.196, assembly GCF_020563125.1. NCBI lineage: Bacteria > Bacillati > Bacillota > Erysipelotrichia > Erysipelotrichales > Erysipelotrichaceae > Longicatena > Longicatena sp. 210702-DFI.1.196. Next base: position 51,226 of record NZ_JAJCPX010000019.1, read on the forward strand.
TGCTTTTAGATTTCCACTGCACCATCTTCCCTGATGTGTTCCACCCTTTGCAGGAAACTTGTGTCTTTTGCCACCAAGTTCTTCAAGCCTGTCCAAGTTTGAAACAACTGAATCTGCAACCATAACTTTCAGATATGCAGAACACCATCTTCTTGAAAGGTCAGGTGATTTTGCAGGAAACTTCATTCTGCATCCATATTCTTTCAATAGTTCTTCCATTTCTTCCAGGCACTGTTCTTTGATTTCCTGACATTTCAAATAATTTGATGACAGCTTGCACTGTTTTATTTCACCAGTGTCAGGGTCAACCCATTCAATAGGGTCTGATGCACCTATTCTGTATAATTCACCAAAGAATCCATTGACACGATATGAAACCCTTAACTTGACACCTTCTGCATCTGCAAGTGCTTTCATATAGTTCTGTGTGCATTTCCAGTCCATTCTTCTTGTAGGATGTCCACCATCTATGTCATGATGCCACAATTCAATTTTTTCCTTTGGAACACCAAGTTCAAGCAGTTTATAAAAACATGCAATTGAATCTTTACCACCTGAAATCAAAACAACAATCAAGTCATATTCTTCCAGGGGAAGAAGTTCAGGAAGATAAATGTTTTCAAAATGCTTTGAATCCTTTCTTCCATCAACCCTTGGTTTGATTGAAATACCTTTGCCATATATAGGTGAATCCTGAACACCAAGGACAACTGGTGTGTCCATGGTGCAGTCTTTATCTTTTATGAATTCCATTTATGCCACCTTTCTTTTCCCTGGTTATGCAACCAAGGAAGCAAGAAATTCTGAATCAGTTTTATATTTATAACCATCAAGCATTTCATCTGAAAAACCATTTATGAACTGCCAGTGAAGCATTGTCTTCAAAGTCTTGTCATCCTTTGCAATCATGTCATGCTTCTTCATAAGGTTATATGCTGCAAGCATCACATCAAGTGCAGAACCTTCAACAACAAGTTCTTCAACAATCTTCTTTGGTTTATTCCATTCTTCCTTCTTAAAGAACAAAGCACCAATGAAGGTTTTCTTTCCATTTACAACAACAAGTTCCTGCTTTGTTTCCTTTGTAATATCATCAAACACTTTCTGAATTCTAACTTTTACATTCATCATTTTTCATCCATCCTTTTCATTTATTTTGGTGTTTTCGGTTTGTATCTTATGAAGATACATCAATATTAGCATGTATCTTGAAGGGTGTCAATAGGTTTTTTCAAATTTTTAAGATATTTTTTCAAGAAAAATTGAAAAAATAACGCATTTATGCTATTATCAAGATACAATCATAAATAAGAAAGGATGTGACCATTATGACAATGGGGACATATATCAAGCAATTAAGGGAAGAAATGGGAATATCCCAAGAAGAACTTGGAAGGTCACTGAATCCACCAGTGAACAGGGCAGCAGTGAACAAGTGGGAAACGGGTCAGGTTGAAAATATAAAAAGGACACACATTCAGCAGCTTGCAAAGAAGTTTGGTGTTTCCCCTTGTGAATTGATGTGTTTTGATGACCGCTTTGATTCTGCCAAAGCAGCAGAAGAAACCAAAGCAATTGAACTGGTTCAGAAGCATTTTGGAAAAGATGCAGTTCATGTGTTGCAGATGTTTATGGAATTGAATCAGACTGGACAGCAGAAAGTCCTGGAAGACTTGTCAGACATGACAGAACTGTCCAAGTACACTGAAAAAAGGGAAACTGTATTGAAAAACGCATAGGGAACATCATTTTTGTCAACTTCAATTCAAGATAAATTCAAGATGAAAGTCAAGATGTAACCCTTGAAAACAAAGGAAAAGTCAAGATGTCAATGATTGTTTTGACTTATTTATAATCAAAGAATAAGAAATCATCAAAAATCAATGATTCCTTAAAAAATAATTATAATATATAGAATACATCACATCTTGACTTTTTGAACACCAAAAACCATTGAAAGTCCAGTAAAATCAAGGCTTTCAGCAAAGTCAACATGAAAGGAAGGGATTCAAGATGTCAAAGGAATATACTTGGAATAAAGATGAAGAAAAATATTTTGAATGTTTTCTTTCAAAATTATCAGATGAAGAAAAGAAATGTTTGAAACTAAATAGGTTATCAACTGGACACATAGAGCCTTATTTTAATTCATATCCACTTGGAAAAATAAAACTTCAAGGAAGAAAACATTCCATGCAAATATTAAAATCATTATATAAATTTGAAACAATTGAAGGAAATGTGGATGATTTCATTGAAAGAATAGATGATGTTATAACCTATTTAAGAAAATATTGTAAATGAAAGGAAGGATTCAAGATGTTTGGAAAGAAAAAAGAATCAGGACTTGCAGTTCAGCACTATGAAGGAATTGAAGGATTTGCCACCAATTATCCATGCAGACTGGAACTGGATGCAGATATGCTGACAATTACCAGGATAAAACCTGAAACAACTGTTACACTTCCAAGGAACAGGATTCAGTCAATCAGTGCAATGGAAGAATCACAATTCATGCAGAAATATCATGGAAATGCTGCATCCACTGGAAAAGGAATCAAGAAATATTTCCTGGTCATTCATTATGACAAAGGAATGCTTGCATTTTGGGGAACTGCAAAGGAATATGGTCAGTTTGTAAAAATGCAATTTGGTCAGACCGCTGCACCAAGTCATATTTCATTGTAAAATAAAAAATTCCCCTGACTGCTACCAACAGCCAGGGGAAAAGGATGGAAACCAAATCAAATGGATGAAATGGTCACCAAAAACACCAATATAATTATACCATTTCATCCTGAAAAAAGAAAGGATGATGGTCATGAAATTACCAAACAAATATGGTTCAGTTTACAAGCTGTCAGGGAAAAGAAGAAATCCATGGGCAGCAAGGAAGACTGTTGGATGGAAACAGATTCCTGAAAAGAAAAAATCCTATCCTGTTTATAAGTTTATAGGATATTATGCAACCAGGGCAGAAGCACTTCAAGCACTTGCGTCTTATAATGAAGACCCTTATGACCTGCACCTGGACACAATCACATTTGCAGAAGTATATGAAAAATGGTCTGCAATTCACTATGAAACCATCAAAGACTGCAATGGTTACAAAGCAGCATTCAAGACCAGTGAACCGCTGCATGACATGAAATTTGTGGAAATAAAACTTGACCACCTGCAACAATGTGTGGATGAATCAGGGAAGAACACACCAACCTTGAAGACATTGAAAAATCTGTGGGGATTGATGTGGGATTATGCAGTCATTCATGAAATAGTCACCCCTGACAAAAGGGATATAATCAAATATGTGGACATCAACAAAGCAGGGAATCCAAATGCATACAACAGAAAACCTTTCAGCAAGAAGGAAGTCAAAATGCTGTGGGATGCACAAGAATCCAATGAATATCTGTCTGTTGTTCTTATTCTCATATACACTGGTGTCAGAATCGGTGAATTGCTTGATTTGGAAAAGAAAGACATTCACTTGGATGAAAGATGGTTCTATGTGAAGGAATCAAAGACCAGTTCAGGAATCAGGGAAGTTCCAATTGCAGAAAAGGTTGTTCCTTTCTTTGAATACTGGATGAAGAAGGACTGTGACCATCTGATTTGCACACCTGATGAACAGCCTTTCAAATATCGCAATTATTATGATTCATACTGGATTCCTTTGATGCTTCAATTGAACATGGGAAAGTATGTCATCAAGGAAGATAAAAAAGAACCAGTCTATGAAGGACACCGACCACATGACACAAGACACACCTGTGTCAGCCTGCTGACCGAAAAGAAGGTTGATGAAAGAATTGTTCAGAAAATTGTTGGTCACAAAGGACAGAATGTCACACAAGCTGTTTACACTCACCTGGAACTTCCAATCAAACTGGAAGCAATCAACCTGATTTGAAAGAAGGTGACCTGAATGAATAGAACAGCATACAAAAACCAATTCAATGCAGACCATTATGAAAGAATCAATTTTTCAGTTCCAAAGGGAATGAAGCAGGTCATCAAAGACCTTGCAGCAGACAAAGGAATGTCCATGAACAAATATTTTCTGTTCCTGGTGAATAAAGACCAGGAAGGTCTGTTTGATAATATGCAGCTTGCAGAAAAGTCCAGGGAAAAGATTCTGACCATCAAAGGGAACACACATGATGGATATGATGTTTTCTTCAAAGATGGAAGAATAATTCATTGCAGAACCAAACTGGACATCAGAAAATGTCTTGCACAAGACAACAAAAGTCTTGCACAAGACACCTGATTCAGTGTTACTATTTTGTTTCTAACTTGTTACTAACAGATAGAAATTCAGAAAAATGGACAAAAAGAAAAATCCCACAAATCCAAGGAAAACCTTGAATCTGTGGGATTGATTTTTGCTGTCGAACTATCTTCTACAAAATGATCTGATAAATCTTTCTTCATCTTCTGCAATGTTTGTATTTTTTCTTCAATACTATCTTTCATAATCAGCTTGTAAACCTGTACATTCTGATTCTGACCGATGCGATACGCACGATCAGTTGCTTGATTTTGCGCAGACACATTCCACCATGGATCAAAATGTATAACAGCACTTGCTGCTGTCAAATTCAATCCGGTTCCCCCGGCCTTTAAAGATATTAGGAAAACATCTGTCAAACCATTTTGAAACTGCTGTACCATATCGCGGCGCTGTTGTTTTGTATTGTTGCCTGTCAGCTTCAAATAAGAAAAACGACGCTTGATAAGTTCCTCTTCCAAGATATCTAATACAGATGTAAATGATGAAAACAACAAGACTCTTTGATGATTTTCCCGTAAAGTTTCTAACAAATCCAAACAATATAGTAATTTACTACTTGCAGTAGTGATGTTCTCATATAGGATACGCGGTTCACAACAAATCTGACGAAGTCGCGTTAACATGGCAAGAATCGCAAATTTATCCGGACGTTCCATCTGCAGATGTTTGCTTAATGCTTGATTGACCTGAGATAAATTTGCCAAATATAGTTTCTTTTCAGTATCTTCAAATGGAATCATGAGCGTATGTTCAATTTTATCTGGTAACTCTTTTAAGACCTTGCTTTTGGTACGTCTTAAAATAAACGGTTCCACCATCTTTTTCAGTTTCATTTGTGTTTGCTCATCATGATTTTGTACAATATTCTTTTCGAAATGTGTTTGAAAATAATGATAATTAAACAAATATCCCGGCATTAAAAAATCAAAAATGCTCCATAATTCAGCTAATGTATTTTCAATCGGAGTACCACTCAATGCCAAGCGATGCACAGCTTTAAGCTGTTTCACACATTCCGCATTTTTCGTCTTTTGATTCTTAATGAACTGTGCTTCATCTAATACAAGATAGTAAAAATGAATGGTTTCATACTGTGTAATATCACGTTTTAAATAATCATAAGATGTTATCAATACATCATATTGTGAGAAAGATGCTATTTGCATGCATCTCTCTTTGGCATTTCCCATAATGCATTGTACACGCAAATCCGCCTGAAATTTCTGCAATTCATCTTCCCAATTTAACACCAAAGAGCTTGGAGTAACAATCAAGGAAACCTGTCCTTCTTGCTTCATTGTTTCTAATAAAGCAATGACCTGCAAAGTTTTTCCTAAGCCCATATCATCTGCTAAAATACCACCGAAATGATAATGGTGCAATGTCTGCATCCATTTCACACCTTCTTTTTGATAATCACGCAGCACATGTTCATAACGAGAAGCAATGTCCGCTAGCTTGATATCCTTTTTGTGATATTGTGAAAGATAATCTACATAGCTTTGCTTCGCTGTAATATCGACATCATGATCTTGCTGTAAAACATCTTCCATATGAAAGCTGCGATATGCTGGCATTTGTACACTGCCTTTTTTAATATCTTTTAAATCAATTGCTAAATCATCTAATAAAGCATTGGTTTCTTCTAGCTCTTTTCCTTCTAAAGATAATAAGCGTCCATCCATCAGACGATAATATTTCCGTCTCTTTCGATATGCCCTTAAAATATCATATAACTCATCCGCTGTAACATCAACACTGGCAATATCAATCTGTAAAAGATCATTTGACATGCCAATGCCAACACTTACATGCATGGCCATAGGTTCATTGATGCTCTTTAACGCATCGGATACAAAGATATCACAATAACGGCTTAAGTATGGTAAGCCTTCCTGTAGAAAGACTAATGTTGTATCCTGCTGTTGGCTTAGATAAGCAACATGTCCATCATAATCAATCGTTTGTGCATATGCCTGTACGCATTCACATACCAACTGTACATGCAAGAGTTGCTCCTTCACCGTATCATCAAAGCCATTCACTATGGTACCATCAGGCATGTGTGCTTTGATGCGGATACTAATTAATCCTTGCTCATCCATATCCGCAAATAGCTGTATATAGTCTTCTTCCATATAAACAGGCAGACATTCTTTATTCTTCACCGTAAGATAGCCTTTACACTGTTTTATGATATGGCCTTGAAAACGACGAATATCGTTTTTACCAATCCAAAAATCTTCTTCTAGTAGTTGTTTTAATAAAGAAACGCTGTAATGATTCATCGTTTTACGAATCAGCGTCTTTTCCTTAATTTTATACACATGCTCTTTCCCCAAGATCATATTGCGTTTGGGGCTTAACAGAACAATCTGATAATCCTCATCCTTAGGAAGTATTTCAATGCACATCTTTCCTTTTTCTTCCACAAGATTAAAATCACGATACTCCCTTGGTATATCCAGCATCTTGTCATAAAAAGCATCCAGTTTTTCTTCTTGTATCCGCATTTCACGTCCTGAATAATAATAAAGATGATCGGACATATTCTCCTTTAATAGTTGAATAAGCTCTTGTGATATTACATCAAATTGCTCCATCGTATGAGTAAAAGCTAGCTCTTTTCCATAACTGATATATTCTTCATGAGCGATAGCTTCCAGAAATTCCTGTATTCTCTTAACGATGTACATGCGTTTACGGCCTTTGCCAATTTTTAATGAAATATAGCAATCCCTTAAATGGCTTCCATATTCACTATCTATATTCTCTAACTGCACATATAAATGGATATCCTGATGTCCTTGCAGAATAGGAAACTGTTGATCCTTATGCCACTGCTCATCCAGCCATTCATGCGCTTTCTCCATAAGACGCTTACGCTGTTCAAGTTCTAATTGACGCCGATATTCCTCGTATTCACGCAACCGTCTTGCCTTACGTTCTTCATATCGCTGTAATAGGCTATTTTGCTGTTTTTGCTCTTCTTCATTATTTCTGGTTTGCTGATATTCCTGATAACGAAGTAAGAATTTCTGTCTTTGAAAATGATAAGGGAACATACATGGCTCCATAATAGAGATGATCATCAACACTTCACCAACGTGAGCACAGCCACTTTCTTGCGTACAAAAAGGGCAACTACATTCATATGCCGTCACATGATAATTTTCATCTATGGTAATGGTAATATGATTACTATAAACATCCTGATTTATATGGGCGTCCACATGATATTGTCCGGATGCATCACATAAAACGACCATGCTTTCTATATCAGCAGCCTTCAGATATTTCTTTGCCAAAGTATAATTTTGTACATTACTAACGACACGTTTTATTTCCTCTTTCGTTATCTGCATATATACCCTCCATGCGCTTCTTGTAGGATACTCAAATGTTTAATAAAGAGGCTGTAACGAAATAGACTGAATTGACAAGTCTATGAGGTTACACCTCTT